>JASHSW010000039.1 GCA_030038595.1 Methylovirgula sp. | reverse complement strand
ACCTCGTCATTTTCACCTTGCCGATCACCGCCGAGCAGCGCCTCTTGGAGATGCTGCGCAAGCTCTGGGTTCTGCCGATCGACATCCGGCTGGCGGCGCATAGGAACGAGCTGCACTTCCGGCCGCATTCTTATTCCTACATCGGCACGGTCCCGCTCATCGACATCTTCGACAGGCCGATCGCCGACTGGGATCTTGTGCTGAAATATTGCTTCGACCGGGTGGTCGGCGCAATCCTGCTCGTGCTGCTCGCGCCCTTGATGGCGGCCGCCGCGCTTGCCATCAAGCTCGATTCACGGGGACCGGTTCTGTTCAAGCAGAAGCGCTATGGATTCAACAACGAGCTGATCGAGATCTACAAGTTCAGATCGATGTATGCGGACGCACTCGATTTCGGCGCCGCGAAACTCGTTACGAAGGGCGACCCTCGGGTGACGCGCGTCGGCCGCATCCTCCGCAAAACCTCGCTCGATGAATTGCCGCAACTCTTCAACGTCGTCTTGCGGGGAAATCTGTCGCTCGTCGGACCGCGTCCACATGCGCTGCACGCCAAAGCCGCCGAGCGTCAATACGACGAAGTCGTCGATGGCTATTTCGCCAGGCATCGCGTCCGCCCCGGCATAACCGGCTGGGCGCAGATCCATGGCTGGCGGGGAGAAACCGACACGTCTGACAAAATCCAGGGTCGCGTCGAGTGCGATCTCTACTACATCGAGAACTGGTCGATCCTGCTCGATGTCTACATCCTTCTCTCGACGCCATTGGCGCTCTTCGAGACGAGAAACGCATATTAGGCAGTTCCGTCTTCGAGAGCGTCCGAGGGAGATACCAACGCCGGTACGCGGGACGAGACCGCGCTTGGCGGGACTCCGTTGAGAACGGACGGAAGCCGATGACGAGCACGCCCGAAGCGATCGCCCCGCGTCGCGTCAAGATCACCTATCAAGGCGTTGTGAACGCGGTATTTGCCGTGTTCATTTTCAGCGGAATGATCGCCTATATCGAACCTTCGCCCTACGACCTCTTGGTTTTCTTGGCCATTCCGGTCTGGGTCATCGGCGGTTTCAAGATTCATCGGGTTCAGATCGTCATCTTGTTTCTCTGGTGCATTTTCGAGGCCGCAAGTTTCCTGGCGCTGCTTCCCTATTGGGACGAGCCGGATACGCGCAAATACCAATTCACCTCGTTCTATCTGTTTCTCACGGTGATCTGCTTCACCCTGTTCTTCGGACAGCGCACGATCGACCGCGCCAACATCTGCCTCAAGGCATTCACGCTCGGCGCGGTGATCGCCGCCATCTTGGGAATCCTCAGCTATTTTGAGTTTTCCGTATTCGGAATTGAGCTAATCTACGATCGGGTCGCTTCGACGTTCAAGGATCCCAACGTCTTCGGCTCCTACCTGATCCTCGGCGAGGCTTATCTCCTGCAAGCCCTGTTGTCGGGCGCCGGTTGGCGCCGAATCTCCTCGCTCCTTGCTCTCCTCATCCTGCTGCTCGGCGTATTCGTCTCCTACTCGCGCGGCTCGTGGGGTGCCTCCATCTTCACGCTCATCATGGTGACGGTTCTCACCTACGTGACGAGCGAGAGCAAGACGACGCGACGGCGAATCGCGATCGTGAGCATGGTGGCGGTGGGGCTGGCGGCATTGGTCTTTATCGCCATTCTTGCGCGCCCAGACATTCGCGACTTCTTTTTCCAGAGAGCGACGCTGCAGGACTACGACGAAGGCGCTACCGGCCGCTTCGGCAACCAATGGCGCTCGATACCGATGCTGCTCGACCGTCCGGAAGGATTCGGACCATTCCGCTTCCCCAAATTCTTCGGTATCGAACCTCACAGTTCCTATATCGGAGCTTTTGCAAACGATGGTTGGATCGGAGGACTTACCTGGATCTTGATCATTCTTTCGACAACCTACATCGGCTTTCGCCTGGTGTTCCTCCGCTCGCCTTACAGGGATCTTGCCCAGGTTGTCTGGCCGGCGCTCTTTTCCATTTTGTTGCAAGCCTTCCAGATCGATATCGATCATTGGCGGCAGATTTATCTGCTGTTCGGCATGATCTGGGGTTTTGAAGCGGCGCGCTTGCGTTGGCTGGATCGGCAGCGGCACGCGCCGGAGGCGCTGAAACCTATGCAGGCGAGCTATGGCTAAATGGGCCTACACACTTGCCGGCCTCGCCGCCCTTGCCGGCGCCGTCGGGATCATGGAGTTGGCGGCCGCCGCACACCTGATCTCGGATCCTCTGCTGAAGACATCGGCGGATTTCCTCCTCGTCAATGCCGCCGCCGTGATCGCGCTCAGCGCACTGTCCTTGGTCGGAGCGCGACGGACAAGCTGGCTGCTGCTCGCCGCGACGACGCTGCTTTGCGGCAGCCTTTTGTTCGCAGGCGAACTCAGCGCGCACGTTTTCCTGGGTCGGAGGATTCTGCCGCTTGCCGCGCCGATCGGCGGCGCGATGACAATCGTAAGCTGGATGGCCTCGGCGATCGCGGCATTCGCCTGCGCTTTCGAGGCGCGCACGCAAAAGTGATGACGCAAACCTTAGAGCGGCGGTCCGATTCTCGTTGCGAGCCTCGCCTTGACGGCCGGCTCTCGCCCAGCCGCGCAGGGCGGGACAAGTTTGCCTTCGACCGGCCTGCACCGTACGCACCACGCAGCCACTACCTCGCAAACCGAATCATTTGACGGGTCCCGCTCAATTTCCTAATCATCCCTGGTGTGGCCGGCGGGCATTCGGGACAATCACGGGCGGAGCGGATGGAAAGCGAGACAAAGCCGCAGAAATCATCCCTGAAACCGCGCATCCTTATTGTCGAAGACGAGGCATTAATTGCCGTAATGCTCAGCGATATGCTCGTAGAGCTCGGCTATGACGTTGCAGCTTCGGCTTCGCACATTTCCCAAGCGAAGGATTTTCTTACCGCCGAGAAGGTCGATATTGCCTTGCTCGACGTCAACCTCGGCAACGAAAAGATCGATACGGTTGCCGATCTTCTCGCCGAGCGCGCCTGTCCCTTCATTTTCACCACCGGATATGGACAGGCGGGACTTCCCGCTGCGCACGCAAGTCGCTCGGTATTGCAGAAGCCGTTCAACATCGGCGATCTCGACGCGGCGCTCCGCAAAGAGCTCGGCGCCATCAAGAGCTAAAAGCGGAGCCCTTCGCGATGGACATTTGGCAGTTGCCGCCTTAGCATCCGCCGCAAAGGTTCAGCCGTGCATTTGCCTGCGGGCCGCCGGTACATCCGCGCTTTTGTTATGCTCGGGCGGACACGCATCCGCCGCGATCCTGCGGTGGATTGCGGCGCGAAAATATGGCGTGTCGTGATCTTGTCCGCACCGGCGGCCGCTCGGGAAATTACAGGTATTGCGGCTCATGAACGATTCCATTTCCGTTATGTCGCCGCCGGCGCCGCCTCGAAAATGGCTGACTCACATCGCCGCCGCGATCATTGCCTTGCTCGCCGTCGGCGCGGCGGCGAGTGGCCTCGCCCACTGGTTCCTTTCGGCGGACACTCTAGACAAAGATGTCGCCGCACAGATCCGCGGCTCCACGGGCTTTGCGACGACGATCGACGGAACAACGCATTTTCGTCTTTTTCCGCAGCCGCGCATCGATATCGAGAACGTCGCCTTTTCGGATTCGTCCGGCGCGGTGCGGATCCATACCGCCGTGTTCAGCGCCTATCCCCGCATCCTGCCTCTTCTCGTTGGTAGAGTTGAAGTCGGGCGCGTCGCGCTCTACCGACCCGACATGCGCATCGTCGTCGACCGCAAGCCGATCGAGCCAAAGGGCGCGATCGGCCGGTTTGCGCATTCCCCCACTTCCCAGGCAACGAATGCGCTCTTGTTGGGGCGCATCGATATCGTCGACGGTCATGTCCGCATCGAGGCACAAGATATGCCGGCCATCGAGTTCGACGCCGTCAACGTGAGTATCGATTGGCCGAGCGCCTACGCCTCGGCCGCTTTGAACGGCGAGTTTGCCGTGCATGGTGCGCCGATGGGCGTGCAGGCTTGGCTCGCCCAGCCGATGGAGCTGTTGCGCGGCGGCCAATCCGCGACGACCTTGCGGTTACAATCCGACGTTGTCGCGCTCTCGACTTCCGGCCGGATATCGACCGGGCCGGCCATACAATACATCGGGCAGGCCTCCGCCAGCGCGGCGTCGCTGCGCAAGCTCGCGGAGATCGCCGGCTATTCGTTCCCGCGGCACGGAACATTCGCCAATTTCGACGCGCACAGCGATGTCGATTGGGAGGGTGACAGCGCGGCGCTCACCAATCTGCATATGAGTCTCGACGGCAACGACTACGAGGGAAGTCTGGCGGTCGAGAAGAATGGCGGGCTGCCGCGATTCTCCGGCACGCTCGCCAGCGACTTTCTCGATCTGACGCCGTTCCTCGCCGGATTGCCGGAGCCGCGCAGTACGGCGGCGCTGTGGAACCATCAGGCGCTCGATCTTTCCGATTTGCGTTTCGCCGATCTCGACCTGCGGGTTTCCGCCTCGCGACTGCGGCTCTACGACATGGAAGTCGGTGACGCGGCTTTGTCGCTGATGACCAAGCCTGGATTGATCGATCTCGCGCTTGCCGGGGCGACCTCGGATCACGGCACGCTCGAGGGGCGCGTGTCGCTCGCAGCGAAAGGCCGAACCTTGGCATTTCATGTGAACGGGACCGGCAAGAATATCGACATCAGCCGTGCGGTGATCGGCGGTCGACGCCCGCTTTCCGGCGCGCTCGATGCTTCTCTTTTGCTCGATAGCACCGGGGCGGATTTGCCTCGCATCGTTCGGGGTCTGGCCGGTCGCGCCGAGATTTCGGTCGCCGACGGCAAGATGAACGGCACAGATCTCGTCGCCACACTGCAGGCACCTGGTTCGAGAATTCCCGGCGAGCCGATCGCGTTCGTGCCGGGCACGACAGCGTTCAGCAATCTGAGCTTCGGGCTGCAGCTCGCCAACGGCCTTGCCGAAATCCAGCAAGGAAAATTCGCGGCGTCGGGCGTGGCGTTGGCTTTCGCTGGCAACATCGACTTCGTACATCGCAAGCTCGACCTCGCGGCCATCGGCACCGCGACGCCGAGTCTGAGTCGGCAAACCCAGTCGCAGCCGCTCTCCTTGCGGCTTGAAGGAAGTTTCGAGGCTCCGCAGCTTGTAAAAGGCGAACCCGACCTGCGCCTGCCGGCCCCGCCCCCGCATAGCGACGACCTGCCCGTAAACCCCATGACGGACCCGGAATAGAACCGCGGCGAACTTAGTCCAGCGAGAGTTTCGCGGCGCGCAACGTGTTGGCCATGAGCATGGCGATGGTCATCGGGCCTACCCCGCCCGGCACCGGCGTGATCGCCCCGGCCCGCGCCAGAGCCGCCGCGAACTCGACGTCGCCGACGAGCCGCGTCTTCGGCTTGCCTTGCGCATCAAGGCCTTCGCCCGGCACGCGGTTGATGCCGACGTCGATGACGATGGCGCCCTCTTTGATCCAGTCGCCGCGTACCATCTCCGCCCGGCCGACCGCCGCGACGACGATGTCGGCGCGCCGCACGATCCCTTTGAGATCGCGGCTACGCGAATGGGCGACCGTGACCGTCGCGTTGCGTGACAGCAGCAACTGCGCCATCGGCTTGCCGACAATATTCGAACGCCCGACGACCACCGCGTCGGCGCCGGAGATCTCGACGCCGAGCGCCGCGGCGGCTTTCTCGAGTAGCAACATCGAGCCGGCCGGCGTGCACGGCACCAAGGCGCGATCGAGATCGCCGACCGACAGGAGCCCAGCGTTGAACGGATGGAAACCGTCGACATCCTTGCGCGGCGATACGCGCTCCAGCACGCGCGTTGCCCGGATCGCCGGGGGCAACGGCAATTGCACCAAAATTCCATGGATGGAAGGATCGGCATTCAGTCGATCGACGAGATCGAGCAGATCGGCCTCGCTTGTCGTATCCGGCAGATCGTGTTGGATCGAGTGAAAGCCGCAAGACTGCGCCGCCTTGCCCTTGGATCTGACATAGACTTGGCTTGCCGGATTTTCGCCGACGAGAACCACGGCAAGCCCCGGCTTGACGCCCTTGGCATCGAGCGCGGCGGCGGCAGCCGCCACCTCTGCGAGAACGCTTTCGGAAACCTTCTTGCCGTCGATCAGCAGCGCTTTTTGCCCGGACGGCCGCAAAACGTCGGTCTGCGGTTTGCCACCCAATGTCATGGATCCACGTCTCCTTCGGCCGCCTATCTGTCAGGTTTCCGCGACCCTGCCAAGGGATCGCGCCGCTTCGTAGATGAAGGATGCTCGATGCCGGGCGCTGACGGCTGGTGCCAAGACCCGCATCGACGGTTTTGCGAAAAGATCGCCGGAGAAATTTTCCGGATAGCTATAGCCCGTCCATTCTTCGATGCAGAGATAGCCGTGGCCGGGACGGCACCAGATCCCGAAATGCGGAAAATTCTCGGTCGCAACGACGATGGCCGATCCGTCCGGCGCCTCGAACCGTATCTCTTTGCTCGCGGCGTTCAGAAAGCAGAGCGCATCGTTTTGGAAGAGCAATCCCGTGAGAGGTAAGACACGACCGGTCAGCGGCAGGCGGCGTTTGGCCGGCGCGATGAGACCGCCCGGCGCGATTACCGGCACCCACGGGCTTTCCGGTTCGGCAAAGCGCAACCGATAGTCTTCCGGCGTTCCCCCCGCGAACGGCCAACGAAAGCCCGGATGAAGCCCGCAGGCATAGGGCATCGGCGTGCTGCCGCGGTTTTCGATGCCAAGCTCGACGGAAATCGCCGCTTCGCGCAGCCGAACGTCGACGCTGAGGCCGAAGTCGAAGGGATAGAGAGAGCGGGTTTCGGCGTCGCTTGCCAGCGTGAGGCGGGCGCAATCCTCGCCCTGCGCCGCCACTTGGAAGGTGCGATGCCGCGCGAACCCATGCAGGCCAAGCGGGTAGCTCTTGGCGCCGACGCGCACTTGATGATTGTTCGTCCAGCCGACAACTGGAAACAGAAGCGGGGCCGTTTCGTCCCACACTGCCGGATCTTTCCGCCACAGCAAGGACTTGCCGCCCACCTCCCATTCCACAATTTCGGCGCCTTCTTCCGCGATGCAGGCATAAGCGGAGCCGGCGCGTAGGCGAATCATGGTTCCTCGGGTAAGTTTCCGACGCGACCGGAAAGGGCGATTGCACTCGGTACTCGTTCGCGCGCTTCGCGGCAACCGAAGGGGTAGCTCAGGCATTTCTTGGGAGAGGTATTTTACTGAGTTCGATGGAGGGTGCGATGAAGACTTCCACCTTGATTGCCGCCGCTTCGTTGATCGCAGCGACAGGCGTGCCGCTGGCTTTGGCTTCGCAAGGACCGATCGGTGAATGGCAGATCGCCGACGGTAGCGCGGATGTCGCGATACGGCCCTGCGGAGCCGATCTCTGCGGCTTCGTGTCCTGGTCAAGAGATGCCGCCGACCTCGTCGGCCGCGAAGTTCTGATCGACATGCGGCCGGTCGGCGATCTGTGGTCCGGCACGGTGGTCAACGCCAAGGACGGGGAGCGGTATGATGCGCGGATGTCGCTCATCAGCGACAGCGTGCTGAAGATCGAAGGCTGCGTCTTGGGCGGCATTTTCTGCGGCGACCAGCAATGGTCGCGGGTCAAGTAAGTCTCAACTCGTAATCAGCTTGGCAATGGCCGTCTTCGCATCCGCGACGACCACCGCGTTGGTCGTCGGGCGGCTCAAAATGTCGGCGAAAGCGTAGATATCGGCAAGCCGCGCGATCCGCTGCCATTGTGCCGGTAGCTTGCCGCCGGCCTCCCGGTACCCTTGCGCCAGGGCTGCGGCAAGCTCCGGGTTGGAGTCGAGCGGCGGGCGCAGCAGATTACCGAAGTCGAACGCCGGGGTGGCGCTCAGCGCATATTCCCAATCGATGATCGCGGCGACCGCGCAATCCTCGCCCGGGCCGACCAAAATATTCCATCCGTTGAAATCGCCGTGCACAAGACAGGGCTGTTTGAGCCATGCGTCAAGCATATCTCCCTCGCGCGCCGCGAATTGCAGGAGCGCCGAACTTAGCTCGGCTCCAAGCCTTGTGCCGCCCGGACCTTGGACGAACGTCTGCTTGAGATAGGCGATGAGACCTTTCCTATCGAGGTCGATCGGCTCGACCACGTTGAGATCGGCGTCCAGACCTCCGAACTTGTCGAACGTAAAACGATGCACCGTGGCCAGCATGCGCCCGATCGCGGCGCCGAGTGCGATGAGTCGATCTTTCGCGAGCGTTGCGAACAGTGTCTGCAGCTCGACTCCTTCGCTCCATTCCAGGATCGCATAAGGATGGCCGATCAGCGGGTCTTCCGGGCAAAAGTGTAGGAAACGCGGCACTGGTACGCATCCGCCGAGCAAGCGACAGACGGCCATTTCCTTCTTCGCCGGTGCGATGCCGCGCTGGTAAACCCTCAGCAGAAGTGCGCCCGGACGGCCGGCGAGGCGCACCTTGAGATTGGTGTTGATGAGTCCGCCCTTGATCGGCTCGACGCTTGCGATCGTGCGGCCCGGGAATAATGGCAGAATCAGCCGGCCCACATCGGTTGCGTCCAATTTCACGACGGCCGTGTAGCGTGGCCAATGTTCTTTCATGGCTGCGAGCTTCACCCGGCAGGAGGCACCAGACTTCGCCGAGAATGCGGCAGGAAAAAGCGCCTCATTCCGCCGGCGTGCCGCCCGGCTCGCGGCTGACCGACTCGGGCAGATAATTCGCTTCGGCGTTGAGCGCGGCCCAGGCGCGCTGCAGGGCACGTCGCAAGTCGTCGATCACTGCAAAAAAGGCCGGGACAAAAAGAAGCGATAGAAACGTCGAAACGAGCAATCCGCCAATTACCGCAATCGCCATAGGCGAGCGGAACTCGACTCCGGCGCCGAACCCGAGGGCGCTCGGCAGCATGCCCGCCACCATGGCGACAGTCGTCATAACGATCGGCCGCGCCCGTTTCTTGCCCGCCTCGACGAGCGCAGTCGTCCGCGGCATGCCCTTCGTCATGGCGCGTGCCGAAAAATCGACAAGCATGATCGCGTTCTTCGTCACGATGCCCATCAGCATCAGAATGCCAATGATTACCGGCAGGCTGAGCGGCCGACCGGTGACGAGCAGCGCGAGGATCGCGCCGCCGATCGACAATGGCAGGGAGAAGAGGATCGTGATCGGTTGCAGGAGGCTTGAGAATAGCAGGACGAGCACGATGTACACCATCACGAGCCCGTTGCGCATCGCATCGCCGAAACCGCTGCTCAACTCGTCCATTGCCTCGGCGTCCGCCGACTTGCGTACGCTGACGCCGGGCGGCAGGTGGTTCAGCACCGGCAGTGCGTTGATCGCCTTCTCGACATCGCCGAGCGCGGCGCCGTCGACGAGATCGGCTGCGACACTTGCAGCGCGCTCGCGATCGAAACGATCGATGCCCACCGGGCCGTTCACGGTCTCAATCTTGGCGAGGCTGCCGAGCGGCAACGAAGTTCCCGCCGCGGTCGGCACATTCAAAACGCCCAAAATGCGTGGATCGGGGCGGCTCATAAGCTGCAAACGGACCGGAATCTGCTGATCGCCGATGCGCAACTTGGCGGCACCGACATCGCCGATTGTCGCGATGCGTATCGTCTGGCCGAGCGCCGCGTCCGATACGCCAAGACGCGCGGCCAGATCGCGGTTCGGCTCGATATGCAATTCGCTGCGGTCGAGGTTGGTTGACGCCACGACATTGCTGACCAGCGCCAAGTGCCGCATCTCGGTGGCGAGTTCGGCGGCGGTATCGGCGACCGCAGCGGCGTTCGACCCGGTGACGATCCGCGATACCGGCCGGGTACCATAATCGTCCACGAACCAAAATTTCATGCCCGGAATATCGGCTAGATCCTTGCCGATGGCCTCCTGCAATTGCTGAACCGACAGGCGGCGCTCGCTCTTCGGCACGTAATTGACGACGATCTGGGCTTTGCGCACTTCCGGCGTACCGGGTGGCATGCGGCCGCCGTCGACGAGAACGCTGGCGATCTCCGGTCTTTTACGCAAGCGATCCGAGACCACGTCGGTGATCCGCCGCGTGTCGGCAAGGACGGAGTCGGGCGGCAGTTCGATTGCGAGATGCGAACGTCCCGAATCCTGTGTCGGCTGAAAATCGCGCGACACGAGATTGGTCGTGATGCTGAGGATCGAGAGCGCGAAAAGCACAAGCCCGACGAGCACGGACTTGTAGCGGTTGAGGACCGACCATTCGACGAGCTTTCCGTAACGCTCGATGAGCGCGCTGGGCTTCTCCTTGCGGCCGTCTGGCTTGAGAAAATACGCCGCGAGCATCGGCGTGATCAACCGTGCTGCGATGAGCGAGAACAGAACCTCGGCTGCGATGGTCAGGCCGAATTGCTTGAAATATTGGCCGGCGATATTGCTCATAAAGCTCACCGGCACGAAGACCGCGATGATGGTCAGGCTGATCGCGATGACGGCGAGGCCGATTTCGTCCGCCGCCTCCATCGCCGCCTTATAGGCGGATTTGCCCATGCGCATGTGGCGGACGATATTTTCGATTTCGACGATTGCGTCGTCGACGAGAATGCCGGTTGCCAGCGTGACCGCGAGAAGGCTCACGAGGTTCAGCGAAAAGCCCAAGATGCGCATCACCCAGAACGCCGGGATGATCGACAGCGGCAGCGCGATGGCGGCGATGGCCGTCGCGCGCAAATCGCGCAGAAACAGGAAGACGACGATCACGGCCAGCGCCGCGCCTTCGAAGAAAGTATGCAGCGCGGCGTCGTAATTGCCTTGCGTGTAACGGACCGATGTATCGATGCGCCTGAGATCGAATTGCGGATATTCGGCTTTGATTTGATCGATGCGTTTCTTGACGCGCGCCGCCACGGCGACATCGCTGGCGCCCTTGGCGCGTATAATGCTGAAGGCCACCACCGGCTCACCGTTCCAGCGCGCGAAGGTGCGCGGCTCGGCAATCGTGTCCTTGATTGTGCCGAGATCGGCGAGACGAACCTGGCCGCCGCGCGGCAGGTCGATCTCGGTCGCCGCGAGCGCCGCCAGGCCGTCCTGCCCTGAGCCGCCTGCGGCGTCTTGCAGGCGCTTGTTCACCTGCGCCGCACTCAGGCCGAGGTCGCGAAGACGTCGGGGATCGAGCGACACCTGAACTTCGCGTTGCACGCCGCCGATCCGCTCGACCGAACTTACGCCCTCCACGTCTTTCAGCTTGCCGACGACCACGTTATCGACGAAGTAGGACAATTCCTCGGGCGATTTGCCCGGCGCTATCGCGGCATAGGTCACAATTCCCAAGCCTACCGCGTCGACGCGGCGGACTTGCGGTTCGGAAGCCGCCGGCGGAAGATCGACGCTTTTTACGGCATTCTCGACGGCTGCGAACGCCTTCGCCGTATCGACGTCGAGACGGAACACGATCGTCGTCGCCGATATGCCGTCGCTCACCGAAGAGGTAACATGGCGGATGCCTGCGACGCTTGCCACCGCGTCCTCGATCTTGCGCGTTACCTGCGATTCGAGTTGGGAGGGAGTGGCGCCGAACTCCGTCACCACAACCGAGACAATCGGCGGATCGACGTTCGGCAGGAGCGTGATCGGCAGTTTCGCGAAGCTTACCGCGCCGAGCGCGAGCATCACCAAAGCGAAAACGATTGCCGGCAGCGGCCTGCGAATCGACAGGGCCGAAACGTTAAGCGCCATGCATTTTGCTCCGCGCCGCCGCGCGCGGTCTGGCCCGACCGCCGTTCCGCCATGCGTTATTTGTGCCATATTGAGGACGATACGAATCGCCGCGGCGTCGGCCCCCGGCGGCGCCATGCTGCTGCGAAATTTCGCCGAAACGGCCTGCGAATCGCCGTTCGCGGCCGTCGCAAACCACGCCCGGCGGAACGACAACCGCCCGGATCGGCGTTATTTCGTTCCAGGCCCCTTGCCGGCGTCGAACACCGCCCCCCAACGCATCATGACGCAACGCCTCGAGGACAACGATCTGCGACCTCACGCCGCGACCGTCCATCCCGCTCGACAACATCTCTATGGTGATTTT
Source organism: Methylovirgula sp. (assembly GCA_030038595.1). GTDB lineage: Bacteria > Pseudomonadota > Alphaproteobacteria > Rhizobiales > Beijerinckiaceae > Methylovirgula. The sequence continues at coordinate 9,228 of JASHSW010000039.1, read as the reverse complement.
CTCCTATTGGACTTCGGTCCGGATCCCGAGCCGACCATGAACGACCGGTCCAGGCGTACAAATGCCGAAGTCGCCCAAAAACAAGGATGGCCCGGATCGCGTTTGGGCGAGAAGCACGTCAATCGGGTGATCAATGTCTCCTACTTACGTCGCGCGCACCGCGCGCCGCAGCGAAAACAGGAGCACCCAGGCTGAGACGGCGGGAGTAACCCGAAGAATGCGTCCAAAACATGGGGCCGCATGCGACTCCTCGCCTCACCGAACGACGGCAACGCCCGAGGCTACCGTTCTAATCCCTGGATATTTCGAATAGATTACCGGAGTTCTGGCGCAGGTCCGGTGAGCGGACGCTGGTCGGCCCTCGTCTGACGCCACGCCGGTTCGCGACGCCATCGCTCGCTCTGCCGATGCGCGCGCTCGGCGGGCTTGCAACTCATCGGCTGGATCGCGTTGAAGCCGCATCTTCTGGGCCCATAACGTCTGTACAGAACGACATTGATCGGCTTTGATGGCCAAGCCTTCGGTTCGAAAGTGGAGACGGTCTCCGCCATGACGCATTCGACGATTGATTGTGTGCGTCGCATCCTCTGCGTCTTTCCGCGTTACACGCCGTCGTTTGGAACCTTCGAATATTCCTATTGCCTCACCTTGGGCACGCGCGCCTTCATGCCGCCCCAGGGGCTTTTGGTGATCGCTGCGGCTCTGCCCAAACATTGGCAGGTACGCTTCATCGACGAAAACATGGAACGGGCCACGGACCGCGACTTCGCCTGGGCCGACGCCGTGTTCGTCAGCGGTATGCACATTCAGCGCCGGCAGATCGAGGAAATCTGCCGCAGGGCACATCGCCTCGACAAGGTGGTCGCGCTCGGCGGGCCTTCGGTTTCCGCCTGCCCCAATTATTATCCGAGCTTCGATTATCTTCACGTCGGCGAACTCGGCGACGCGACGGAAGAGCTCATCGCGATTTTGACCGACGACGTACGCAGGCCGCCGCGGCAGATCGTCTTGACCACCAAGGAACGCCGCGATCTCGCCGATTTTCCGCTGCCCGCCTACGAGCTCGCCCGCATCGATCGCTACCTGCTCGGCACCATTCAATATTCGAGCGGCTGTCCGTATCGCTGCGAATTCTGCGACATCCCGGGACTTTACGGACGCGTTCCGCGCATCAAAAGTCCGGAGCAGATCATTGCCGAACTCGACAAGCTGATTGCCTGCGGCCTTAGCGCGGCGGTCTATTTCGTCGACGACAATTTCATCGCCAACCGCCGCGCCGTCACCGAACTGCTGCCGCATCTCGTCGCCTGGCAGAAACGCACCGGCTATCCGCTCAATCTTTCCTGCGAGGCGACGCTCAACATCGCGCGCACGCCGGAAATCCTCGCACTGATGCGAGAGGCCGGATTCGATACGATCTTCTGCGGCATCGAGACGCCGGATCCGGAAGCCCTCAAGGGAATGGAGAAGAAGCAAAATCTTGCCATGCCGATCCTCGACTCCGTCCGGGCGATCAATGCGCACGGCATGCAGGTGGTATCCGGCATCATTCTCGGCCTCGATACGGATACGCCGGACTCGGGGAGGAGAATTCTCCAATTCATTGAGGAATCCCAGATTCCAATGCTGACCATCAATCTGCTCGAAGCGCTGCCGCGCACGCCGCTTTGGGATCGGCTGGAGCGCGACGGACGGATCCATTACGAAGAGGGGCGCGAATCGAACGTACACTTCCTCATGCCGTACGATGAGGTCGTAGCGATGTGGAAACAATGCATGAAGGAGGCTTACGAGCCCGAGCGCCTCTTCGCGCGTTACGAGTACCAAATGCGCGCGACGTGGCCTAACCGGCTGCCGCGACCCTTGAGCAAGCGCCGCGCCTCGCCGCGCAATATTCTGCGCGGTCTCGTGATGCTCGCCAAGGTATTCTGGCGGCTCGGCGTCCGCGCCGATTACCGCGCCACGTTCTGGAAGTTCGCGTTGCCTTTGTTGCGGCGCGGAGAAATCGAGCCGATCCTTGCCACCGCCGTCTCGGCGCATCATCTTATCATGTTCTCGCGCGACGCCTGCGCGGGGCGCACCAACGCCTCCAATTACGCGCACCGACTGCGTGTGCTCGAGGAAGTTAGGTCTTGAAAGAAGCCCGGGCGGTCTGACACGCGCCGCCTAATCCAAGAATTAGGCAGCGGGGGTAAATACCTCCACCGCTTTCTTAATCTTCTTCCTCGGATTCTTCTGCCCGTGGATCGGGGTTTTCTTGCAAAGGTGCCGAGCCGTCTTCATCGTCGAAGGCCTCGCGTGCGCCGGGCTCCAGCGGGTCCTCGTCCTCGGTCAGCGCTTCGTCGTCGCGTGGCTGTGGTACGGTGAAGGCCTGCGGCAACGGCCCATCGAGCAGCCCGGCGCCTTTCAATTCTTCGAGGCCGGGAAGATCGGTGATTGCCTCGAGACCGAAATGCAACAGGAAAGCTTCCGTTGTTCCGTAGGTCAACGGCCGGCCCGGGCTGCGTCGTCGGCCGCGCAGCCGCACCCAGCCGGTTTCGATCAGCACGTCCATCGTTCCTTTGGAAATGGCCACGCCGCGGATGTCTTCGATCTCGGCGCGCGTCACCGGCTGATGGTAGGCGACGATCGCCAGAGTTTCGAGCGCCGCGCGCGACAGCCTGCGCGGCTCGACGACTTCCTTCGATAACAGCCAACCGAGATCGGCGGCGGTGCGAAACAGCCATTTTTTCCCGACGCGCACGAGATTGACGCCGCGTGCCGCGTAATCCTGCTTGAGGCGCGCCAATACGTCGCCTGCCGCCAGCCCATCCGGCATGCGCCGCGCGATCTCGGCTTCTTCCAGCGGTTCGGAAGCGGCGAAAAGCATCGCCTCGGCAATGCGCATCGCCTCTCCGAGAATCGCTGGATCCGCCGTACCCGATTCGGCGTTCGGAAATAGTCTTGCCACTTCAGCCAATCCCGTCCCCCTTTTGCCGCGTTCTTATCAGGCCGGTTGCGGGCCGCTGCGCCGTTTGACCCAAATCGGTGCGAAAGCGCGATCCTGACGCACGTTCAGGTTTCCCTGCAGGACCATTTCAAGCGTCGCGGCAAGCCCGGAGGCGCGTACCGCGCGTCGCGCTTCGCGGCCTACGCAATAAGTCATGAGATAAGGATCGAGCGCCGTCCAATCGAGCGCCTGACCGGCGAACTTCTCCAAGGCCTTGCGCGCCTCGGCCAACGACCAGACGAAACGTTGCTTTAATCGCATGTGTGAAGCCGCGTGTCTTTGCCGTTGCCGCACATAGGCCGAGAGCAGATCGTGCAGGCTCGCTTGCCATTTTAAACTACGGGAGATTTCGACGCCCTCGGGTTGGCCGCGCTGAAACATGTCGCGCCCGACGCGCGGTCGGTTGAGCAGTGCTTCGGCGGCGGCGCGGATCGCTTCGAGCCGCTGCAGGCGAAAGGCGAGCGCCGCGGCGAGATCGGTGGCGAGCGGTTCTTCGTCCTTCTGCGCCTGCGGCAACAATAGCCGCGATTTCAAATAGGCGAGCCATGCCGCCATCACGAGATAATCGGCGGCAAGCTCGAAACGCAGGTCGCGCGCCCGTTCGATGAAGGCAAGGTATTGCTCCGCCAAGGCCAGAACGGAGATTTTGGCGAGGTCGACCTTCTGGCGGCGCGCCAGTTCGAGAAGCAGGTCGAGCGGTCCTTCGAAGCCGTCGACATCGACGAAAAACGCCGGCTCGCGGCTCGCGTCGTTCTGTTCAAAGGCCAGTTCCATCGGGCGAATCATCCCTTGTGTCAGGATATTAGGCCTAAAATCGCAGCGCGCGAGAGCCCCGCGCCGAACTTGGGCCTATCGGGCGGCAATCGCAAGCGCGGCTTGGATCTCGGCCCAAGCTTCCACAGGATCGAAATGCATCTCTTCGCTACGCCATTCCCGGGCACGCGACGCCCGGGCGAGCGATGCTCCGGCCAGGAGCGGCGCCGCCTCGGCGACGGCGGCGGCTTCGGCGAGATCGGCGTTGCAATGAAGCGCGAGATCGATGCCGGCGCCAAAGGCCGCCGCGGCGCGCCCGCGCAAGTCCCCGTGTAATGCCTGCATCGAGAGGTCGTCGCTGAGAAGCAGACCCGTAAAGCCGATGTCGTCGCGGATATAATCGATGACCGGCTTGGAAAGCGTCGCCGGGCATTCCTCGTCGAGCGCGGTATAGACGACGTGCGCCGTCATCGCCATCGGTAGATCGGCGTTCGCCGCGAACGGCAGAAAATCGGTGTCGCGCAATTCGTCGAGCGGCGTCGTGCAGACCGGCAGGTCGAAGTGGCTATCGACCTCGGCGCGCCCATGTCCCGGAATGTGCTTTGCGACCGGCAACACGCCGCCGTCGCGTAGGCCAAGTGCGGCGGCGCGGCCGAGCTTCGCAACGATCCGCGGATCCCGTCCATAGGCGCGGTCGCCGATGACGGCGTGGCTGCCTGCGACGGGAACGTCAAGAACCGGCGCGCAATCGATGCTCACGCCGAGCAAACGCAGATCCCGCCCCATGAGTGCCGCCGCCAAGCGGACGAGCCTCTCCTTGCGTTCGAGCGGCAGGTCGAGCGCCGCAAAGCGCGCCGCGGCCGGATAGGCGCGCCAGTGCGGCGGTGCGAACCTCTGCACCCGCCCGCCCTCCTGATCGACGAGCACGGCCGCATCGGCATCGCCGCACGTCTCTCGAAAACTGTCGATCAAGGCGCGGACCTGGTCCGGCGCCTCGATATTGCGCTTGAAGAGGATCAGGCCGAAGGGCGCGCTGTCGCGCAGGAAGCCGCGTTCCTCGCGCGTCAAGGTCACGCCGCTACAACCGCAAACGAAGGCGCGCGTCATGCCTTCACTTCAGACGGGCGAGCGGCCCGTCAATCATTTCTGGCAACGAAGCAACTGCCGCCTTTGGCCTGCACCCTCTTGCAGAGCGCGGTCGCCTCTTCATGCGACAGGCCCACGACACGAACCCGGTAGACTGACTTATTGGCGACCGTCGCGCGATGATATTTCAGGCGATGCCCGGCAATTTCCGCGCCGTATTCTTTCTGCAGCTTGACCATGGATTGACGCGCCTGCGCCTCGGTCTGCGGCGCGGCGAGCTGGACCGCAAAGCCGTGTGCGCCGGCCAAGGAGCGGGAATCCGTCGCTTCGGCATCGGCAACCGCGACCGGTTTTGCCTGCTCCGCATGCGCGTTCGACTCGACGGGGGTGGCCGCAGGCGCCGCAGGCGCCGCAGGCGCCACGGGCGCGCTGGCCGGCGCGGTACCGCCGCTCGGGCTTTCTTCCGCCGCGCGCGCCGTCGCTTTCGCCGAAGATGCCGCCGTATCGACTGGAACCGGAGCCGGGCCTACGGGAAGAACGGGCGGCATCTCTTGCGCAGGCGCAACGGTCGGCATGGACGCCGCCGCGGCAGCTACGGCGGGTTCTTGCGGCGTATCGCTCGATACAATCGTGCCGTCCGGACGCACGACCACCGTTTTCACCTTCTTGGGCTCGATCATTCCGGCCAAACCAAACGCCTGACTCTGACCTCCGATCGCAGGCGGCGGGGGAACCGGAACAACCGCAGCCGGACTCGCCGGAGCAACCTGCGCCTGGCTTGTCGAAGCCTGCGGCGCCGTGCCGAGATTGGTCGGCTCCTCGCTATGGCTGACTGCGGCGACGGGTATTTGTGGAGAACTGTCGAGAACGGAAACCTCTTGGGGCTTCGGCGCATCTGCCGTGTCGGATACCGGAATTTTGGTGGGACCTCGTTCCGCCTTGATCGTCGCGATTTCGCGGGGCGCCACTGCGTGGTGCTTCAGTGCGAAACTTGCGCCAATTCCGGCCGTGCCGGCAATGATGATTGCGGCGGTCGCATAGAGTGGCAATCGCGACCGCGGCGGTTCGATCACGGGCTGGGACGGGAGATAGGGCGAATCGAGCCAATCGTCCGTGTCCGCTTCGGGCGGTTCCGGATAGGCTTGCAACTCTGCCTCCGGCGCATCGGAGAACTCCGGTGTGATCGAGCCGCGCAATCCCGCTTCGATCGCCGCGAAATCGCCACCCAGCCGATACCGGCGCCTATCGGGCTCGCTCGGCTGTTGGCGTTCGGCCGCGTAGCGGGGCGCGGCGGATGTCGCCGGGCGCGTCTGGAAAACCGCTTTGTACCTGTCCTCGGTGCCGCCGACGAGCCGCGCCAATTCGGCAAGCGGATCCTCGCCGCCCCTCGATGATGGGACGGAAGAACGACCCAACCGCCGTTCGAATTCGTCGAGATTGATCATCGGACGCTGACTGGCTGCGGGATCACTCATGACATCACCTCGATCTTCCCTGCAGTCCCCCTGCCCGCCGAACTATTCCCCCAAACCCGGCTTTTTTCGGCGCTGCCGGAGCCGCGCTGGACGTCGGAGCGACCGCGAACCTGCGACCGTGGCCCAGGTGTCTCAGCGCATCTCGTCGGGAGCGTGAACCCCGAGAATGGCGAGCCCGGCTGCCAAGACCGATGTAACCGCCGCCACAAGTGCCAACCGGGCAACGGTTAAATCTCTTCTTTCTTCATTAACAAAGCGTAATTGTGGCTGATCTTTGCCGCGCGTCCAATGGGAATGCAGATCTGAGGCAAGGTCATGTAGAAAAAAGGCGATCCGATGCGGTTCATGTGCCGTTGCGGCGGCCTCGATTACACGCGGATATTGGGCGACGAGCTTAATTAGGCGAATTTCACCCGGATCAACAAGGAGCGAAAGATCAGCTCCGGCGAGCGCCGCAACGGACAAATCGATGCCCGGAAACGTCGTCTGTGCCTGGCGCATGACCGATTTGCCGCGGGCATGCGCGTATTGGACGTAGAAAACCGGGTTGTCCTTCGACTGCTCGATGACCCTGGCGAGATCGAACTCGAGAACCGCGTCGTTCTTGCGAAACAGCATCATGAAACGCACCGCATCGGCGCCGACCTCGTCCACCACTTCGCGCAAAGTGACGAAATCGCCGCTGCGCTTCGACATTTTGACCGGCTCGCCGCCGCGCATCAGCTTGACGAGCTGGCAGAGCTTGACATCGAGCAGCGCTCTGCCTCCCGAAAGTGCGGCGACCGCCGCCTGCATGCGCTTGACGTAGCCGCCGTGGTCGGCGCCCCAAATGTCGATCAATACTTCGAATCCGCGCTCGATCTTCGATTTGTGGTAGGCGATGTCGGCGGCGAAATACGTATAGGTACCGTCCGATTTGGTAAGCGGGCGATCGATGTCGTCGCCAAATTGCGTGGATTTGAACAGCGTCTGTTCGCGATCTTCCCAGTCTTCGCTCGGCTGCCCCTTGGGGGCCGGCAGACGACCCACATAGACGAGACACGCGGCACGGAGCTGGGCGATCGTTGCGGCGATGAGATCTTTGCCGCCCGCGGTCAGCGATCGCTCCGAGAAAAAGACTTCGTGTTTGATTCCGAGCGCGGCGAGATCGGCGCGGATCCCCTCCATCATCGCGGCGACGGCGATGATGCGGGCAGCCTCGATCCATTCGTCTTCCGGGCGCCGCAACAAAGCCTCGCCGAACTGCGCCGCGAGCGCCGCGCCGATCGGCCTTAAATACTCGCCCGGATAAAGACCGTCGGCGATCTCGACCCTTTCCCCGAGGATCTCCCGATAGCGAAGATATGCCGAGCGGGCCAGAGCATCGACCTGCGCGCCGGCATCGTTGATATAATATTCGCGCGTCACCGCATGACCGGCATAGGCGAGGAGATTGGCGAGTACATCGCCGAAGACGGCGCCGCGGCCATGGCCGACGTGCATGGGGCCGGTGGGATTGGCCGAGACATACTCGACGTTGATTTTCCGCTTGGGCAGCGCACTTCCCGCGCCGAAGCGCGGGCCTTCCTGCAGCGCGGCGCGCAGAACCGCTGCGAAAACCGCCGGCTTCAGACGAAGGTTGAGAAATCCGGGGCCCGCGACTTCGGCAGTAGCGACATCTTCATCCTCGGCAAGGGCGGCGGCGAGCTCGGTGGCGAGTTGGCGCGGGTTGGCGAAACCGACCCCGGCTTCTTTGGCGTAGACCATTGCGGCGTTGACCGCGAGATCGCCGTGCACCGGATCGCGCGGCGGCTCAACAACGAAGCGGGCGAGGTCGAGATCGCCGGGCAGACGGCCGCTCGCCACGATCCGCGCAAGGATCGCGGCGACGCGGGCATGAAACTCGGCGTAAATGTTCATCGACATCCGATCGGAACGAGTCCCGACATTCGCGACTTGCGCGGTTCTAAAAGACCGGCCCGGTCGCCCATCGCGGCTCGCTTCGCTCCAGGCCTCGGAGCGAGGGCGCCCTCATGCCGAGGGGCACGCGAAGCGTGCGTCTCGAAGCATGGCAGCGCCCAGCGCATTGAAGCAAGAGATTTGGCTGCTAGCGCAATTCCGGAGTGGCGTCAAAAAGCCGTGCATGCTCGGCGAGCGCATACCGATCGGTCATTCCGGCGATGTAATCGCAAACGAGTCTGGCAAGCCGCGCTTCATCGCGTGCGCCGCGCTTGGCGAGCTGCGCCCATTCGGCCGGCATCAAGCCGGGATTGGCGAAGAACGCCAGAAAGAGATCGTGAATTACCCCCGCCGCCTCGACGCGCACCCGGCTGATTCTTTCGTGCCGATACATATTGCCGAACAGAAACCGTTTGATTTGTTTCTCGGCGTTCGCGGTCGCCGCCGAGAAGCCGATGACCGGCGAGCGCTGCGCCCGGACTCCATCGATGCTCCGAACGCCGCTTTCCCGCAGTGTGCGGCGGCTCTCGGCAATCGCATCCTCTATAAAATGCGCGATCACCCGCCGCACGAGCTCGTGAATCCGGCGTGGACGTTCGAGTCCGGGATGGCGCGAATCAACTTCGGCAAGAATGTCGCGCAAGAGAGCGACTTCGCCGAGCGCCGCGAAATCGAAGAGGCAAGCGCGCAGCCCGTCGTCGATGTCGTGGGCGTTGTAGGCGATGTCGTCGGAAAGCGCCGCGGCCTGTGCCTCGGCGCTCGCGAAACTGCCAAGGTCGAGGTCGATCAGGGCAGCGTATTCGCGGACTGCGCCTGGCACGCCGCGCTCCGCATAGCGCGAGGCGGGACTGCCGTCGGTCTCCACCAGCGGGCCGTTGTGCTTGATCAGCCCTTCGAGCGTTTCAAAGGTTAGGTTCAGACCGTCGAAGGCGGCATAGCGGTGTTCGAGCTTGGTGACGATCCGCAGCGCCTGGGCGTTGTGGTCGA
>JASHSW010000038.1 GCA_030038595.1 Methylovirgula sp. | reverse complement strand
CAGTTCAAAGTGAAGAGCAAGGGCATGCCGGTGCTGCGTTCGCGCGACATCGGCGATCTCTACATCCAAGTCACTGTCGAGACTCCGCAGAACTTGACCAAACGCCAACGCGAATTGCTCGCCGAATTCGAGCAGCTCTCGTCCACCAACACGCATCCGGAGGCGTCCGGCTTTTTCACGAAGATGAAGGACTTCTTCGAGAACCTGGGAAACTGAGCGGCCGTCATGGCCAAGCCCGGCCGCGGCGATTTCGGTTTCCTTGACGCGGCCACGATTGTCGGCGATTTTACTCCAAAGGGGTCGATCGTTGCCTGACGACGAAGTCCTGCGCGAGCCCGCGCCGAAGCGTGTAGCCCGCCTCTCCGACGAAGCGCGGTTCTTCAAATCCTTTTTCGATCATCCTCTGCAGATCGGCGCGCTGCTGCCCTCTGGCGCGGCGCTCGCCGATGCGATGGCGCGCGGCGTCGATCCCACCCGCCCGGGCCCGATCGTCGAACTCGGCCCCGGCACCGGTGTCGTCACGCGCGCTTTGCTGAAGCGCGGCATCGAGTCCGGCCGGCTCATCCTCGTCGAATTCGACCCGGATTTCTGCGCGCTGCTCGGGGCGCGTTTCCCGGGCCTGCGAATCGTGCAGGGCGATGCCTACAACCTCGGCGCGACGCTGCGCGGCCGTCTCGAAGCGCCGCCCGCCGCGATCGTCTCCAGTCTGCCGTTGCTCAACAAGCCCGAGTCGATGCGTGCTGCCCTGCTTGCCGAGGCATTCGAACTGATGGCGTTCGACGGACGCTTCGTCCAATTCACCTACGGACTGAAATCGCCGGTGCCGCGCGACGCGAACGGAATTCGGGCGGAACGCTCGCCGCGCATCTGGCTGAATTTTCCGCCGGCGCGCGTGTGGATCTATCGGCGCGCTCCGGCAGATCGCTCGACGTGATGAAAACGCATAACCAACTCATCGTGGCACTCGATCTTCCCGATCCGGGGCACGCCCGTAAATTCGTCGATCGGCTCGGCGGCAGCGTCGATTTCTATAAAATCGGAATGGAGCTCGCTTATGCCGGCGGCGGTCTGGCGTTCGCCGACGAACTTTCGGCGTCCGGCAAAAAGGTCTTCCTCGACCTCAAGCTGCACGACATCGCCAACACCGTCGAGCGGGCCACCGCGCAACTGGCGCGGCGCGGCATCGAGTTCCTGACGATCCACGCCTATCCGCAGACGATGGCGGCGGCGAAGCAGGGTGTCGCGGGCAGCGCGCTGAAACTCCTCGCGGTGACCGCGATGACTTCCTACGACGACGCCGATCTCGCCGCGGCCGGCTATCGGCTGAGCGTGCGCGATCTCGTTTTGCATCGCGCCGCGCAGGCCAAGGCGATCGGCATCGACGGGCTTGTCGCCTCGGCGCAGGAAATGTCCGAGCTGCGCCGTGCGATCGGGAAAGAAATGATTTTAGTCGCGCCGGGAATTCGCCCCGCCGGCGGGGACCTCGGCGATCAGAAGCGGGTTGCGACGCCGGCGGCGGCGATCCGAGCGGGAGCGGATTATCTCGTGGTCGGGCGGCCGATCCTCGAAGCCGCCGATCCGCGCGCCGCAGCCGAGGCGATCCAAGCCGAGATCGCCGCGGCGCGGGGGTAAGGCATACTCCGATCCCGCGAAAACCCAGCATTTCCGCAGGAGGGGAGCAGCGGGCGGAAGAACGCAACTGCGCCGGCATCCTATGGGGGGCGTTGATGCCGCGCCGCAGACGAAACGCACGCGTGACCGAGGGATAACGCCGCAGACGAACGTCCATCCGGTCCGCATGCCCGGCTTGCTGCCGATCGCGCCACCCTGGTCGATGATGTCACTAATCCCGGCATGTGACCCGGTGATGACAGGCGCAACTTTTCAAGGCGGCCGGCGCGCCTTATAGATGAGCTTCGGGTCAGCTTGGGGATTGCGAAGTCATGGGCGATATGCGGCTCATCGTGGCCGGAGCCGCCGGCCGGATGGGCCGCGCGCTCATTCAGCTGATCGCTGCCAGCGAAGGCGTAACGCTCGTCGGCGCGCTGGAAGCGCCGCAGAGCGAGGCGATCGGCCAGGATGCCGGAGTGCTCGCCGGCTGCGGCGCGCTCGGAGTCGCCATCGGTGCCGATGCGCTGCGCGCCGTGGTGGCGGCGGACGCGATCCTCGATTTCACCACGCCGCGAGCCAGTCTGGAACTTGCCGGCCTCGCCGCGCAGGCGCGCATCGTGCATGTGATCGGCACCACCGGCTTCTCCGCCGAAGATCTCGGCGCGATCGCCGCCGCCGCACACCACGCCGTGATCGTGAAATCCGGCAACATGAGCCTCGGCGTCAATCTGCTCGCTTCGCTTGTCGAACAGGCGGCGCGCGCGCTCGGCCCCGACTACGACATCGAAATCCTCGAGACGCATCACCGCTTGAAGGTCGACGCCCCGTCCGGCACCGCTTTGCTGCTCGGCGAAGCCGCGGCGCGCGGGCGCGGCGTGGCGCTCGATGCGGTGCGCCGCGGCGACGCGCATAAGGGGCCACGCAAGAGCGGCACCATCGGCTTCGCCGCGCTGCGCGGCGGCAGCGTCGTTGGCGAGCATACCGTGATTTTCGCCGGCCCCGGCGAACGGCTCGAACTCGCCCATAAGGCCGAGGAGCGTGGAATCTTCGCGCGCGGTGCCCTACATGCGGCGCTGTGGGGCCGCGGCAAGAAGCCCGGCCTTTATTCGATGGCCGACGTACTCGCCTCTTCGGTCGCGCGGCAAGGATGAGCCATGCAACGCCTTCTTGTTCTCGTGCGCCACGGCCAAAGCGAATGGAACCTCAAAAACCTGTTCACCGGCTGGAAGGATCCCGATCTTACGGAGCTCGGCGTCGAGGAAGCGCGCGCCGCCGGCCGGGTGCTGAAGGCCAAAGGACTTTGCTTCGACCGCGCCTATTCTTCCAATCTGGCGCGCGCCAGAAACACCCTTGAAATCATTCTCGCCGAAATCGGCCAGTCGGAGATTCCGGCGCTCGGCAGCGAAGCGTTGAACGAGCGCGACTATGGCGAACTCACCGGCCTCAATAAAGATGAGGCGCGGCGCAAATGGGGCGACGCGCAGGTCAGGCTGTGGCGGCGCTCCTACGACGTGCGACCGCCGAACGGCGAAAGCCTGAAGGACACGGTCGCGCGCGCGCTGCCCTTCTATTGCGAGGAGATCCTGCCGCGCCTGCTGCGCGGCGAGCGCATTCTCATCGTCGCGCACGGCAATTCGCTGCGCGCTTTGCTCCTCGTCCTCGATCAACTGACGCCGCAGGGCGTCGCCGAAACGGAACTTGCCACCGGCACGGTACTTCTCTATCGGCTCCGGGAAGATTCGACCGTCGAAGACAAAGAGGTCTTGAAATCCTAGAGAACCTGCGGCCGCGCTGCTACGACAACGGCCTCGTCTATGTGCCATGCTATCTCGACGAGGCCGAACAGCGGGCCCTGCTCGCCGACGTCGAGGCGGCGATCGCTGCGGCGCCTTTGTTTCAGCCGTGCATGCCGAGGACGGGCAAGCTTTTCTCCGTGAAAATGACGAACTGCGGAACGCTCGGCTGGGTCTCGGATCGGCAGGGCTATCGTTATCAGCGCACGCATCCCGAAACCGGCAAACCATGGCCGCCAATCCCGCCGCTGGCGCTCGAAGCCTGGGCGGAGCTCGGCCGTTATCCGCACCCGCCCGAAGCCTGCCTCGTCAACGTCTATGATCTTGGCGCGCGCATGGGCCTTCACCAGGATCGCGACGAAGAAGATTTCGCCGCGCCGGTCGTTTCTCTGTCGCTCGGCTTAACGTGCATTTTCCGCTTTGGCGCGGCAACGCGGGGCGGCAAGACGCAAAGTCTCGAACTTGCCTCCGGCGATGCGCTCGTTCTCGGCGGTCCGGCGCGGCTCGCCCATCACGGCGTCGTCCGCATCCTTCCGGGATCTTCGAATCTGCTGGCGGACCGAAGGTTCAATCTCACCTTGCGGCGCGTGACGATGCCGCGATCCTCTGCATCGCAGCTCAATGGTGCCAAAACAACGCGATCAAAATGATGATCGGAATCGGAACACCGATCAGCCAAAGCAGCAAGCCGCGCCCAAAGCCCATGACATCCTCTTGACGTTAAGCTCAGCTCAACGTCACGGCGGCCGACCGGTTCCAAGAAATCGACGAATTGCGCTAATCCGAGAGGGCGGCAAGCGGCAGCGAAAGACTGACGAGGAGTCCGTCGCGATTCCAGATATGCGAAATGCGCCCCCCGAGCTGGCCGCCCACGATGCGGCGTGCCAGCAGCGTTCCAAAACCCGCCGATTCCTCGTCCGGCGGTTCGAGCGGTGGGCCGCCTTCTTCCTCCCATTGCAGGAGAAGCATGTCGCGCACGATCGTCCAATCGATCCGGACCCGCCCGCCGGGCAGCGAGAAGGCGCCGTATTTAAGGGCATTCGTGGCGAACTCGTGAATGAGCAGCGCCACGCCGGTCATGGCGTTGACGCCGATCGCAACTTCCGGCCCGTCGATCGAGACGCGGCGATGGCGGGCTTCGACATCCTCGAAGGGCAAAACGATCGTTTCGATGAGGCTGCGAAGGCTTGCCGTCGTCTGCGCCCTTGGCGCGCCGGCGCTGAGATCGGGCAGCGTCAGGTCGTGAGCATGGGCAAGCGCGGTCAGCCTTTCGCGTACCGCGGCGGCAAGATCCGTCGGGGTCTCGGCCGAGCGCGCGCTGAGGGTCACGATTCCGCCGGCAAGCGAGAACAGGTTCTTGACGCGATGGTTCATCTCGCGCAGCAGCAATTGCCGCTGCTCTTCCGTGCGCCGCCGCTCGGTGATGTCGCGGGCGATTTTGGCGGCGCCGACGACCCGCCCCATCGCGTCCTTGATCGGCGATATCGCAAGCGAAATGTCCACCAGTCTTCCGTCTTTGCGACGGCGAACCGTTTCGTAATGCTCGATCCGCTCGCCGCGGCGGATACGTCTTAGGATGTCTAGCTCCTCATCGATCTGGTCAGCCGGAATGAGGATCGTCGCCGGCTTGCCGATGGCCTCTTCGGCCGTGTAGCCGAACAGCGTCTCGGCGCCATGATTCCAACTGGTGATGATGCCGTCGAGATCCTTTCCGATGATTGCGTCTTGAGAGGATTCGACGATGGAGGCCAGCCGCTGGCGAAACTCCTCGACTTGATGGCGTTGCGTGATTTCGCGAGCGATTTTCGAAGCGCCGATCACTCGGCCCTCTGTATCGCGGATCGGAGACACCGCCAGGGAAACATCGACGAGGCTGCCGTCCTTGCGGCGCCGCACCGTTTCGCCATGCTCAATGTGCTCGCCGCGCCGGACACGGTTCAATATTTCGGGTTCCTCGTCGAGGCGGTCGCAAGGAATGAGGATTGTCACCGGTTTACCGATCGCTTCCTCGGCGGTATAGCCGAAGAGCCGCTCGGCGCCGCTGTTCCAGCTGGTGATGACGCCATCGAGATCCTTGCCGACGATCGCATCCTGCGAGAATGCGACGATCGCGGCAAGCCGCTGGCGAAATTCCTCCGCTTGTCCGAACTCGGTAATGTCGATCAGCGTATTGAGGGCACCGAGCAGGTTGCCGGCCCCATCCAGGAGCGGAACCGGAAAGGCGCGAAACCTGACGCGCGTACCGTCCGGCCGCTCGAGCATCGCATTGGCGCCGTTGATCGGGCGCCGTTCCTTGAGAGCCACCGCCATCGGACATTGGTCATGCGGCATGGGCTTGCCGTCCGCCCAATAGAGCTGCCAGGAGCCGCACCACATCGTCCTGCCGATTTCCGGGCGGCGCCCCCAGAGGTCGACCGCAGCCTTATTGTAGAACGTGATATGGCCGTCGCTGTCGGTCGCATAGATGGCCACCGGCAACGCTTCGAGCCAGGCGCGCGAACGGCGTTCGCTCTCCGCCAACATGCTCGGGGCGCGATTGAGGCCGCTGGCATCCCGGATGCAGGCCACCGCGCCGACACAGTTGCCAAGCGGATCTTTCAAAGAATGCAGGTCGAGCAGAATCGAATCCGGCGTTCCGCCGGAGTGCACGGAAAAGACGACACGGTTGGCGACCGGGACGCCGGTTCGCATGACTTCGACGACGGATGCGAGTCCGTCGCCATCGAGACTGCGATGCGAATCGCCGAATTGCTGCATCGTCTCGTCGGGCTGCGGCGCCCGGCCCCATAACTCGGCGGCTCTTTTGTTGTGGCGGACGATGCGGCCGTTGCGATCGCAGACCAGAATGCCGACCGGCAATAGATCCCATAGCGCGGCGGAGCTTCCAAACGTTACATCGTCGAAGACGGGAACGGAGACGGCGCTGCCGGTTTCAAGAGAACTCATATGCTCGCCTCGACCAATGTCGGAACCGGGAGCGCCGCAATACGCCGCCGCGTTCAGGGCGACAATGCCGCGTCGCCGCGGCTTTGTTGCGACCGTATACGCCAGTTAAAATTTTTAGCGCAAAATTGCCGCAAATCAACTGCGCCGGGGAAGTGAGCGTCGCCGCTGCGCTATCCCCCGCGCGGGAACCCGAACCCGCCGCCGGCGTTCTGCCGCCGCAGGTCAAGATCAAAAAGGGAGGCCGCGATGAATTGGGATCGCATCGAAGGGAACTGGAGACAATTCAAAGGCAAAATTCGCGAGAAATGGGGCGATCTCAGCGACAGCGACCTGGAGAAGATCAACGGTCGTCGCGACCAGTTCGAGGGGATTTTGCAGGAGCGTTATGGAATCGGCCGCGATGTCGCGCAGAAGAACATCGACGAGTGGCTGAAGACCCTGCACTGAGATTGCTCCCTTCGCGGAGCAAGGCGTAGCGTAGAGCGTAGCGTGCGGCGCGGATCCGAAGGGACCGCGCCGTCTCTACTCTATGGGGTCGCGGATTTCGCCGCGCCGCGCGACACGCCGACTTTGGCCGGGCGCAAAACGCGCTCGCCGATCGTGTATCCGTCTTCGACGACCTTGACTACGGTGCCGTTCGGCACGCTGTCGTCGGGAACTTCGAACAGCGATTCGTGCAGGTGCGGATCGAACTTCGCGCCGAGCGCTTCGATCTTCTTGATCTTGTGACGCGCCAGACGCGTCAGGAAGTCGCGCTCGGTCAATTCGATGCCTTCGAGCAGAGTTCGAACCGTTTCGGAACTCTCGCGCAGTTCGCGCGGAATATTGTCGACGGCGCGGCGCAAATTATCGGCAAAGCCCAACATATCGCGCGCCAAGGCGCTCGTGCCGTAGAGCCTGGCATCGGCGACTTCTTTTTCGGTCCGCCGCCGCAGGTTCTCCATGTCGGCGAGGGCGCGTAGGAGTTTGTCCTTGAGCTCGGCGTTGTCGCGTTCCAGATTCGGCGCGGCGTTCGACGGATCTGGCTGGGCCTCGGGCGCGGCCGCAGGCTCGGCGTGGTCGGTCAATTTGGCGTCGCGCATGGATATATCCGCTGCTGCTCGGAACGGGTCGGCAAGTACCTGTTTTCTAATGACTTTCTGATCGAGGCCGCGAACCGTCCGGGGGCGGCCAGAAAGCATATCAGATCGCCCCCGGCGAAAATCAAGCTGCCGATCGACGCGCCGCGGTCTCAACGCGCCTGGGGCGGGGCGGGCGGATCGAACGCCGCCAGCAGCTTCTGGCGGATGGCGGCCTTGCGGCTCGCCGAGACGATTTTGGCGCCGGTCAAGTCGGTCACGTAGAAGACGTCGGCAGCGCGTTCGCCGAACGTCGCGATATGGGCGGAGCCGATGTTGAGGTTGAGGCCCGACAGGATCGTGGTGATCGCGTAGAGCAGCCCGGGCCGGTCGTGGCCGGAGACCTCGATGACGGTAAACTTGTTGGAGAGTTCGTTGTCGATCGAGACTTCCGGCGGCACATCGAAGGTGACGATGCAAGCCGGATTGCCTTTGGCGGCGACGAGCTCGTTGAGCCGGATCTCGCCGCGCAAAGTACGCTCGACCGCAAGCGCGATCCTCTCGCCGCGTCGCAGCTCGTCCTCGTCGCGGTCGAAGCCGCGCGATACGAAGAAAGTGTCGAGCGCCAGGCCGTCGTTGGTCGTATAGATCTGCGCATCGACGATGTTGGCGCCCGATGCTGCGCAAGCTCCGGCGACGATCGACAGGAGACGCGGATGGTCCGGGGCGATCACCGTAAGCTCCGTCACGCCGCGGAACGCATCGGCCTGGATATCCATCACCGGCGTCGGCAACTCGATTTCCGTCATGTTGAGAAGCTTGGCGTGACGGATTTTGCGCGGCAGGTCGACGCGCAGCCAATAGCCCTGCTGATGGCGCGCCGCGTAAGCCTCAAAATCGAGATCTGACCAGCCGGCGAGCTTGTCGCGCAATTCCGTCTTGGCGCGTTCGACCCGCCAGCTGCGTTCGCGCATCGAATGGCCGCCGGCGAGCACGACCTCGGTCTCCCAATACAACGTGCGCAGCAGTTCGCCCTTCCAGCCGTTCCAGACGCCCGGACCCACGGCTTGAATGTCGCAGACCGTGAGGACGAGCAGCATTTTGAGCCGCTCCAATGTCTGCACGCGCGCCGCGAACGTCTCGATGGTACGTCGGTCGCCGAGATCGCGGCGCTGTGCGGTGTCCGACATGATGAGATGGTTTTCCACGAGCCAGGCGACGGTCTCGGTCTCGGCCGCCGAGAGACCGAGACGCGGGCAGAGACTGCGGGCCACGGCGACGCCGGCGAGCGAATGATCTTCGGTGCGGCCTTTGGCGATGTCGTGCAGGAACATGGCGACGTAGAGCGCGTTGCGCTTTTCGATGGACGGCATGATCACGCTTGCCAGCGGATGATCTTCGCGACGCCGCTGTGCCTCAAGCGCGGCGAGATTGCCGATCGCACGCAAGAGATGCTCGTCGACGGTATAATGGTGATACATGTTGAATTGCATCAGAGCGACGATGCGCCCGAATTCCGGGATGAAGCGGCCGAGTACGCCCGCTTCGTTCATCAGGCGCAGCACGACCTCGGGCGAATTGCGCGAGGTGAGAATATCGAGAAACAGCCGGTTGGCCTCGGGATTGGCGCGCAATTTGGC
>JASHSW010000037.1 GCA_030038595.1 Methylovirgula sp. | reverse complement strand
TCGCAGGACATGGATGTGCTCGCGCCCGTCTCGCTCATTCAGCTTGCCAATCATTTCAAAGGTATGCAGGTCCTCGGCCGGCCCTCGCCGGCGATGCGCGCGCAGGCCGGTCCGCAGCCCGATCTCAGCGACATCAAAGGCCAGGAGAGCGCCAAACGGGCGCTCGAGATCGCCGCCGCCGGCGGCCACAATCTTTTGATGAACGGGCCGCCGGGCGCCGGCAAGTCCATGCTCGCCGCGCGCCTGCCGTCGATTCTTCCGCCGCTCAATCCACGCGAACTGCTCGAAGTCTCCCTTATCCACTCGGTCGCCGGCCAATTGGCGGGCGGCGCGCTCACCGACCGGCGCCCGTTCCGCGCCCCGCACCATTCGGCATCGATGGCGGCGCTCGTCGGGGGCGGCACGCACGCCAAGCCCGGCGAAATCTCCCTCGCCCACCAAGGAGTGCTCTTCCTCGACGAACTCCCGGAATTCCAACCGCAGGTGCTCGATAGTTTGCGCCAGCCGCTCGAGGCCGGCGAAGTGGCGGTGGCGCGCGCCAACCACCGCATCATCTATCCGGCGCGTTTCCAGCTTGTCGCGGCAATGAACCCGTGCCGCTGCGGTCACGCCCTCGACCCCGGCTTTAGCTGCAACCGGCAGCCCGTCGGGCGTTGCCTCGCCCAATATCAGGCGCGCCTCTCGGGTCCGCTGCTCGATCGCATCGATCTCATGATCGAGGTTCCCGCCATCACCGCCGCGGATCTGATGTTGCCGCAAGCTGCGGAAGGCTCGGCCGAAGTCGCCTTGCGAGTCGCTGCGGCTCGCCTCGTTCAGGCGCGCCGCTATGCGGAACTCGGCCTGCCGAACGTCGGCTCGAATGCCGCCGCGCCGGGACACGTCATCGAGGAAGTCGCCCGTCCGGATTCCTCGGGGGTGGCGCTTTTGCGCGAAGCGTCGGAGCGCCTGTCGTTGTCGGCGCGCGGCTTCCATCGCGTGTTGAAACTGGCGCGCACGATCGCCGATCTGGATGGCGCCCATACGGTGAGCCGCGCACATCTGGCGGAGGCACTCTCCTATCGGATCGATGCGACGCGGCAGTTACGCGCTGCTTGATTCCGTATCTCGTTGCAGGCGGCATTACGCCGCGCGGCTGGACCACGTAAGTCGCCGCGAAGAGGGCGCGGGCAAGGAAGTAAATCAACGAGTTGCGACGCCCGCGTCAAAAGGATGCCGGGCGGTATTGCTGTGTATCCGTGAAAATATATTTTCATTTCGGGAATTTTTCTTGGGTAAACCTTTCCTTTTGCGAACCTCTGCCGTCCTCCGGCATTGATCGTTGCCAAGCTTCTTCTATATTCCGCGGTGCGATTTTGCACTGCACCATTAGAGGAGATAGTGATGCCGAAGCATCCGGTTTCCGCGATTCTTGCCGTTCTTGCTCTTGTGCCCGCGCCGGCACTCGTGCTCCCGATCGCCAGCGCCCACGCCGCCAACGCCCTCACCGCCGCCGATACCGACAAAGACGGGACGCTGGACAAGGCCGAAATCGACGCCGCGGCCGGCACCGAATTCGACAAGCTCGACAAGGATAAAGACGGCTCGCTCGATAAAGCAGAGGTCGGCAAACGGCTCAGCAAGGCCGATTTTGCCGCGGCCGATACCGACAACGACAAGACGTTGACAAAGGCCGAGTATACCGCGGCCGCCGATAACGCCTTCACGGCCGCCGACGCCGACAAGGATGGCACCGTCGACGCCAAAGAGCTGCACAGCAAGGCGGGGCGCGCTCTTTCGAAACTGATTAAGTAAACGTTCCTATCGCGCCATCCGAGCAAGGAAATCTCAAGGCCTCGCGGCTAGGGTTTGCGCATGCGCGAGGCCATGCTTGCATTCTCTGGGCGCGCGGCAGCCCTTGCGCTGGCCGCCGGGTCCGGACTTGGCGCTTTCTTCTCCCGTCTCGGCCCATTTCGAAAATCGGCGAGCTCCCTGCAGCAAAGCTTCGATCTTCAGGAAGCCGAAGGCGCGCGCCAACGCGCCGAGGCGGCAAGCGAGGCCAAATCCCGTTTTCTCGCCACCATGAGCCACGAGATCCGCACGCCGCTCAACGGTATTGCCGGCATGGCGGAACTCTTGGCGGCGACCAATCTCGATCCCGAGCAACGCTCCTATATCGAGGCCATCCGCACCTCTGGCGCCGGACTTGTCGCACTCATCGACGAAATCCTCGATCTCTCCAAAATCGAGTCCGGCAAGCTCGAATTGGCGCAAGCGCCCTTCGATCTCGCGGGGCTCGTCGAAGGCGTGGTCGAGTTGCTCGCGCCACGCGCCCACGGCAAAGGGCTCGACATCGCAAGCTTCATTGCGGCCGATGTGCCGGCCCGCGTCATCGGCGACGCGGCGCGACTGCGTCAGGTGCTGATCAATCTCGCCGGCAACGCGGTGAAGTTCACTTCACGCGGCGGCGTCGGCCTGCGCGTTACCACGCTCGGCGCGCAGATCCGATTCGCGGTGACCGACACCGGACCCGGAATTCCCGCTGAAAACCGCGCCGCCGTTTTCGCCGAGTTCGAGCAGGGAGCCGCGCCGCGGGAATCGAGCGGCAGCGGATTGGGCCTCACGATCTCGCGCCGGCTCGCCGAACGCATGGGCGGCAGCCTTCATTTGGAGGCGACCTCGTCGGAAGGATCGCGTTTTGTCCTTTTGCTGCCGCTGCCCGCCGCAAGCACCGCGGCGGCGCCAACGAATCTTGCCGGACGGCGGGTGCTCATCGTCGCAAATTCTTCCTTCGAGGCGCCCTACCTCGCCGAACGACTGAGCGAGGCGGGCGCCGCTGTCGTCCGCGCCGACGGCCTCGATGCGGGGCTCCGTGCTCTCGGCGAGGCACCCGCGAGCCGGCAGGTCCCCGACATCATCATCATCGACTGCGCGCTCGGCAAAGACTCGACCTATCGGCTCGGTGCCGCGGCGCGCAGCGCGCACGTCCGCCGCAGGCTCGTGCTCTTTTCGGCACAGGAGCGCCGCGCGTTCGGGCAAGAATCGCTGCGCGATTTCGACGGCTGGCTGGTCAAGCCTTTGCGTTCCGGTTCTTTGTTCGCGCGGCTCGGCGCGGAAGACGCGCCGGTCGCAGCATCAAACCACGCCATCGGCTTGCCGGACTTGGGCGGGATCGAGATCCTGCTCGCCGAAGACAACGACATCAATGCGCTCGTCGTGACGCGGCACCTGGAGAAGTGCGGCGCGCATGTCGTGCGCGCCGCCGACGGAACTGCGGCACTCGCCAAATTGAACACGCCCGGCCGGCGTTTCGACGCCGTCGTTCTCGACATCCGCATGCCGGGGCTCGACGGGCTCGAAGTGGCACGGCGAATTCGTGCCGCGGAAGCGGCGGCAGGCGCCGGATCGCGCCGCCTGATCGGCGTCTCGGCCGATGCGTTTGACGCGGCGGAGGAGGCGGCGCGCGCCGCGGGGATCGATGCGTTCTTGACCAAGCCCGTCGACCTCGCCCGTCTCGCACGCGCGTTGAAGAACGAGCGGCCTAGCCGCTAACCTTCGCCAGCAAAGCGTCGGAGATTTCGAAATTGGCATAGACGTTCTGCACGTCGTCGTTGTCTTCGAGCGAATCCATGAGGCGCAGAATCTTCTCTCCCGCCTCGTCATCCACGGCGACGGTTGTCTGCGGCTTCCAGATGAAGCCTACCTTGCGCGGCTCGCCGAATTTCGTCTCGAGCTTTTGGGCGACATCCCGCATGGTTTCAAGAGTCGTGGTGATCTCATGGCCGTCCTGCGTCGAGACGACATCCTCGGCGCCGGCCTCTATCACCGCTTCGAGCATTGCGTCTTCGGAAGCAACCTTTGCATCGAATTCGATCACGCCGACGTGGTCGAACAAAAATGAGACGGCGCCGGTCTCGGCGAGCGAACCGCCGGCTTTGGTAAAGTAGGAGCGCACCTCGCCCGCCGTCCGGTTGCGGTTGTCGGTCAACGTCTCGACGATCACCGCGACGCTGCCCGGCGCGTAGCCTTCATAGCGGACCTCTTCATAGTTCTCGGCGTCGGCCCCCGAAGCCTTCTTGATCGCCCGCTCGATGTTGTCCTTCGGCATATTTTCCGCCCGCGCCGCGATGATCGCGGCGCGCAACCGCGCATTCATGGAGGGGTCGGGCAGGCCGAGCTTGGCGGCGACCGTGATTTCGCGCGCCAGCTTGGAAAAGAGCTTGGAGCGGATCGCATCCTGCCTGCCCTTCTTGTGCATGATGTTCTTGAACTGACTATGCCCGGACATTTGCTTCCCTGCGGTATCGCATTTTTTCACGGCGCATCCGCGCGCTGGATTCGGCATGGTCTATAGTCCGGAGAACTGCGGAAATAAAGAAAGGCGGTCTATTCCCGTCCGGAAGGGCTTGCCGCGGCACGGTGCTCGCGGCGCGCCGCACTGAGAACGTCGCGGGCCGAATCGGCATTGAGCGCGGCAATGCCCAGGCCAACGACAATGTCCGGCCATATGCTCGGCCAAAGCGCGGTCACGCCGCCCGCCACGACGATCGCCAGGTTGCCGATGACGTCGTTGCGGGCGGAGAGGAAGGCGGCGCGCGTCAGGCTACCGACCCGGTTGCGCACACGGGCGAGCATCGCGGCGCAGGCGATGTTGACGGCGAACGCGGCGAGCCCGGTTAGGCTCAATGCCGCGGGCGCCGGGACGATCGGCGCCGCCGTCGTGAATTTCTGTACCAATGCCGCCAGCATGGCGCCGGCCGGCAGAAGCAACAGAGCCGCAAGCCCCATGCCGAGCTTGGCGCGGATGCGCGGCGAAAACCGCAGCGCCGCAAGCACCAGACCGCTCATTGCCAGATCTTCGAGGAAGTCGACGCCATCGGCAAATAGCGCCACCGAATCGATAATGACCGCAATGACGAATTCGGCG
>JASHSW010000253.1 GCA_030038595.1 Methylovirgula sp. | reverse complement strand
CGATGTCGTGCTGGTCGAGGCCGGTGATCTGATCCCCAGCGACGGGGAGGTGATCGAAGGCGTGGCGTCCGTCAACGAATCGGCGATCACCGGCGAATCGGCGCCCGTCATTCGCGAGAGCGGCGGCGATCGTTCCGCGGTCACCGGCGGCACATTGGTGATCTCCGATTGGATCAGGGTGAAGATCACCGCGGCGCAAGGCTCGACCTTCCTCGATCGCATGATTGCGCTCGTCGAAGGCGCCGAGCGGCAGAAGACGCCGAACGAAATCGCCCTCAATATCCTTCTCGCAGGCCTGACGATCATCTTCGTCTTTGCGGTCGCCACCATTCCAAGCTTCGCCCATTATGCAGGCGGGACCCTGTCGGTCTTGGTGCTCGTCGCGTTATTCGTGACCTTGATCCCGACGACCATCGGCGCGTTGCTTTCGGCGATCGGTATTGCCGGCATGGACCGGTTGGTGCGCTTCAATGTGTTGGCCATGTCGGGCCGCGCGGTCGAAGCGGCGGGCGATGTCGATACGCTGCTGCTCGACAAGACCGGCACGATCACGCTCGGTAATCGCCAGGCGACCGCCTTCATTCCGCTTGCCGGTATCAAGGAAATGGAACTCGCCGACGCGGCGCAGCTCGCCTCGCTCTCGGATGAGACGCCGGAGGGACGCTCGATCGTCGTCCTCGCCAAGCAACGGCACGGGATCAGAGGCCGCGACATGAAGGCGCTGAGCGCGAAATTCATTCCCTTCTCGGCGCAGACGAGGATCAGCGGCGTCGACACCAGCGACGGTGCGGTCCGCAAGGGCGCGGTCGACGCGATCTTGGCCTATGTTCGCGCGCTGCGTTCCGCGGCCATTTCCGATTCCGCCGTGCGCGAACTGACGGCGAAATCCGACGAGATCGCCAAATCGGGGGGCACTCCGCTTGCCGTCGTCAGCAACGGCCGCCTGCTTGGCCTCATCCATCTCAAGGACATCGTGAAGGGCGGCATCCGCGAACGCTTCCATGAGCTGCGGCGCATGGGCATCCGTACCGTGATGATCACCGGCGACAATCCGCTGACCGCGGCGGCGATCGCCGCCGAGGCCGGTGTCGACGATTTCCTCGCGCAGGCGACGCCGGAGACGAAACTAAAGCTCATCCGCGCCGAGCAGGCGCAGGGCAAGCTCGTCGCCATGTGCGGCGACGGCACGAATGACGCGCCGGCGCTTGCCCAGGCCGATGTCGGTGTCGCCATGAATACCGGCACGATGGCGGCGCGCGAGGCGGGCAATATGGTCGATCTCGACAGCGATCCGACCAAGCTCATCGAGATCGTCGAAATTGGAAAACAGCTGCTCATGACGCGCGGCGCGCTGACGACGTTCTCAATCGCCAACGACGTGGCAAAATATTTCGCTATCATCCCGGCGATGTTCGTCGCCTTCTATCCTCAGCTCCAGGCGCTCAACATCATGCATCTGCGGACTCCGCAGAGCGCGATTCTTTCGGCGATCATCTTTAATGCGCTGATCATCATCGCGCTGGTTCCGCTGGCACTCAAAGGGGTGGCTTACCGCCCGCTCGGCGCCGCCAATATTCTGCGTCGCAATTTGCTGATCTATGGAGCCGGCGGCATCGTTGTACCGTTCATCGGCATCAAGCTGATCGACATCGCGGTTTCCGCCGTGGGGCTTGCGTGAGGACGAAGAGATGGCGAAGCAATTCCGCGCGGCCGTGCTGATGATCGTTGCGATGACGATCATCACCGGCCTCCTCTATCCGCTCGGCATGACCGGAATCGCTCAGGTTGTCTTTCCGCATCAAGCGAACGGGAGCCTGATCGAGAAGGGCGGCACGGTCATCGGGTCCGAGCTTATCGGCCAGAATTTTACGAGCGACAGGTATTTCCACGGGCGTCTGTCGGCGACCACGGAGCCCGATCCAAAGGATCCGTCCAAAACCATCGCCGTACCTTATGCGGCAGACAACTCGACCGGCTCCAACCTCGGGCCGACTTCGAAAGCGCTCGTCGACCGAGTCAAAGCCGATGCGGCCAAATTACAGAGCCAGAACCCCGGCGTGCCGCTGCCGGTCGATCTCGTCACGACCTCGGCGAGCGGGCTCGATCCCGATATCACGCCGGCGGCGGCCTTTTTCCAAGTACGGCGGGTCGCCGAGGCGCGCGGCATCTCCGAGGAAGAGCTGCGCGCGCTCGTAAAGGCACATGTCGAGCCGCGCTTTCTGGGGATTATCGGCGAGCCGCATGTGAACGTCCTCAAGCTCAATCTCGCTCTCGATGGCCTGGGGAAGGGATGAGCCGATCGCCGAAGTAGGGCCTTGCGGCGGCGGAATGTTGTAGAATTCGATGTCCGGCTTGGCGGGATTCGCTCGCAAGGCGGGCATCGCCTGTCCATATGTTTGGAAGGCTGATTTCGACGAGAACAATGGGAATTCGTGACCAGGGCGAAAGACGACCCACCCCAGAGGCTTTGCTGCAGGAAGCGCAGAACGGAGCGCGCGGCCGGCTGAAGGTTTTTCTCGGCGCCGCACCCGGCGTCGGCAAGACCTATGAAATGCTGCTCACTGCCCAGGCCAAACGCCGCGAGGGTCTCGATGTCGTGGTCGGCGTCGTGGAAACGCATGGCCGCAAGGAGACGGAAGCGCTTCTCGCCGGCCTCGAAGTGCTGCCCCGGCGGATGGTGGATTACAAGGGCCGGGTACTCGGCGAGATGGACCTCGACGCCATTTTGGCGCGCCATCCGCGTCTCGTGCTCGTCGATGAGCTTGCCCATACCAACGCGCCGGGAAGCCGCCATCCGAAGCGCTATCTCGATGTCGAAGAGATTCTCGCCGCCGGCATCGACGTAGATACGACCCTCAACATCCAGCATGTCGAAAGCCTGAACGACGTCGTTGCGCGGATCACGCGTATACGGATCCGGGAGACCGTTCCCGATTCGATCATCGACCACGCCGACGACATCGAAGTCGTAGACCTGACGCCCGAGGATCTCATCGCCCGCCTGCGCGAAGGCAAGGTCTACGTGCGCGATCAGGCGGCGCGCGCGACGGAGAACTATTTTTCGCCGGGCAACCTCACGGCGCTACGCGAACTGGCGCTGCGCCGCACTGCGCAGCGGGTCGACGCGCAAATGGTCGATTATATGCGCTTGCATGCGATCGGCGGCCCTTGGCCGGCGGGCGATCGCGTACTGGTTGGCGTCAACGGCGCGTCCGGCGGTCCGGCGCTGGTGCGGCTTGCGCGGCGCATGGCCGACCGGCTGCGGGCGCCGTGGACGGCGATTCACGTCGAGACCGAGCAGGAGGCGCGCGCCGGCGAGGACAAACGCCGCCAGGTGGCCGATGCCTTGCGGCTGGCGGAACGCCTCGGCGGAACGCCGGTGACGCTGCCCGGCCAAGATATCGCCGCTGCGATCATCGATTATGCGCAATCGCACAATTTTACGCACATCCTTGTCGCTCACGCGAGCCATGCTCACTGGCCCGATTTCATCCGTGGGTCGGTTACGCAAAGGCTCATTCGCAATGCCGGGGGCATCAATATCCACGTCGTCGCCGGCGAACCGGCACGCAAAAGTACGGAGCCGGCGCACGCATCGAGCTCGGCGCACGCGAACTGGATCGCCTATGCAGGAAGTTTCGGCTTCGTCGTGGTCGCTTGCATCGCCGCTATGATGTTGCGCCAGATGTTCGCCGTCTCGAACCTAGCGCTCGTCTTTTTGGTCGGCGTTCTGGCGAGTGCGGTCAATTTTGGCTTGTGGCCGTCCCTTTTCGCTTGTCTTGTTAGCGTGCTGGCCTTCAACTTTTTCTTCCTGCCGCCGCTGTACACGTTCACCATCGCCGACCCGGAAAACGTGGTTGCCCTGTTCTTCTTCGGCGTGGTGGCGGTCATCGCCAGCAATCTAATGGCGCGCCTTCGTGCCCAGGCGATCACTGCGCGGCAGCGCGCACGGATTACCGAAGAGCTCTACCTCTTCAGTCGCAAGCTTGCCGGGGCCGCCGATCTCGATGAAGTATTGTGGGCGACCGTCTATCAAATCGCCCTGCTCCTGAAGGTACGGGTGGTGCTGCTGCTTCCCGAAGACGGCAGGCTGGCGCTGAAGGCCGGATTTCCTCCGGAAGATCGGCTCGATCCGGCGGATCTCGCCGCCGCGCAGTGGTGCTTCGAAAAGAATCAGGCGGCCGGTCGCGGCGCCGATACGCTGCCGGGCGCCAAGCGCCTATTCACGCCGATGCGCACCGGGCGCGGCGCAGTCGGCGTGATCGGCATCGATTCGGATCGTCCCGGCGCCTTGGTAATGCCGGAGGAGAGCCGCCTCCTCGATTCGCTCTCCGATCAGGCGGCGCTTGCCATCGAGCGCATCTATCTGGCAAGAGACATCACCGCGGCGCGGCTCGCCGCCGAGACGGATCGGTTGCGACAAGCGCTGCTTACTTCGATCTCGCATGATCTGCGCACGCCGCTCGCCTCGATCATCGGTTCGGCGAGCAGCCTTGCCGCGCACGGCGAAGAGCTCGATCCGCCGGAGCGCGGCTCGCTGCTGCGGATCATCCGCGAGGAAGCCGAGCGTCTCAACCGTTTCATCGGCAATCTTCTCGATATGACGCGGCTAGAATCGGGTTCGCTCGCGCCGCGCTTGAGTCTCGCCGATCTCTCCGATCTCGTCGGCGCGGCCTTGCAACGCGCGCAGAGGATTTTGCGCGACCATAAGATCGAGATCGCCCTGGAGCCGGGATTGCCGATGCTCTCGCTCGACGTAATCCTGATCGAGCAGGTCCTGTTTAATCTTCTCGACAATGCGGCCAAGTACGCGCCGCCCGGCTCAACCATCGCGATCAGCGCGCACCGCGAAGGCGACAGCGTGTTGCTCGAAATCGCCGATGCGGGCGGCGGAATCCCTACTGCCGATTGCGAGCGGATCTTTGATAAATTCTTCCGGGTGCATCGCACCGACCGGCAGCGTGTCGGCACCGGGCTCGGCCTGGCGATCTGCCGCGGTTTCGTGGAAGCCATGGGTGGGACGATCACCGCCGATAACCGCGCCGATCGAAGCGGTGCGGTGTTCACGTTGCGGCTGCCGGTTCCCGCCGCGCAGGCCGCAGAGGCTCCGGCATGAGCGCGCTCGCGGGCCAGCTTCGCGTGCTCGTCGTCGACGACGAGCCGGCGATTCTTCGCTTCCTGCGGCCGAGCCTTGCCACGCAAGGCTACGTCGTCTCCGAAGCCGAAGACGGGAAAAGCGCGCTCGACGCGATCCGCGGCAAATCCGCGGATGTCGTCGTGCTCGACCTCGGGCTGCCCGATATGGACGGGCTCGACATCATCCGGCAATTGCGCGAGGCGGGCGAAACCTTGCCGATCATCGTGCTCTCCAGCCGCGAGGCGGAAGACGCCAAGGTGAAGGCCCTCGATCTTGGCGCCGACGATTACGTCACGAAGCCATTCGGCATCGACGAACTGCTAGCCAGAATCCGGGCGGCGCAGCGCCACCGCCTTCAACAGCAGGGCGAAAAGGCCGTCTTCCGAAGCGGCGACCTTAGCGTCGATCTGGTGCGGCGGATCGTGACCGTACGCGGGCGCGAGGTGAAATTTTCACCGCGCGAGTACGATGTCCTGCGCCTGCTCGTCGCTCACGCCGGCAAAGTGCTCACGCATCGGTTTCTGTTGCGCGAAGTCTGGGGTGGAGAAGTCGATGTCCAATATCTGCGCATCTACGTGCGGGCGCTGCGGCAAAAGATCGAGGCCGATCCGGAGCGTCCCATCCATATTCTCACCGAAACCGGTGTCGGCTACCGGCTGCGTGTTCAGGACTGAATTCGGGACGGGTCATGAACCTCGCTGAACTGCTCCCCGAGGATCACGTGATCTGTTCGCTGCGCGCCGCCGACAAGACGCAGCTTCTTGAGGAGCTCGCGCGTCGCGCCGCGGCGGCGTCGAATGTGCCGCAGAAGCAGATTCTCACGGCGCTTGAGGCGCGCGAAAAACTCGGCTCGACGGGGCTCGGCCAAGGATTTGCGCTGCCACACGCGCGCATCGAGGGGCTCGAGCGGTTCTTCGGTCTTTTCGCCAGCCTGGCGCGACCGATCGCCTACGACGCCGTCGACGAGAAGCCGGTCGATCTCATCTTCCTGCTCCTCATTCCCTCGGAAGCAAGTAGCGAGCCGATAACCATCATGGCCGGCGTGGCACGCCGCATACGCGATCAGCAATTCGCATTGCAGCTGCGCAAGGCCGAGA
>JASHSW010000252.1 GCA_030038595.1 Methylovirgula sp. | reverse complement strand
CGGCGCAACGATTGCTTTCCGAACGCCATCGCGCCCCATGGGCTTCTCCACC
The DNA here is from genome assembly GCA_030038595.1 of Methylovirgula sp. Lineage (GTDB taxonomy): Bacteria > Pseudomonadota > Alphaproteobacteria > Rhizobiales > Beijerinckiaceae > Methylovirgula. Next base: position 8,391 of record JASHSW010000252.1, on the reverse strand, counting down.
ACAAGGCGTCGTGAACTTAGGCGCGATCAAGGCGTTAAACAATCGGGAGGAGCTCGAAAGCTTCACGCGGAAGCAAATTCTCCCGGAGGAGCAGCAAAATGACGCGACACGAATCCAAGGCGCGGAAGAATACGATCGAGCGGGTCATGCACGAGTACAAACATGGCGAACTTCCGCGCGGGCGCGGCGGCAAGGTAAAAAGCCGCAAGCAAGCCATCGCCATCGCTCTGCGTGAATCCGGCGCCTCGAAATACGAGAGCCCGAAAAAGAACCGTGCGAACCTACGCAAGACGAAATCCAAAGAACGTCATGGCGAAACCGGCTTGGCAAGGCGCGAGGGCAGGGCGAGTTCGGCCAGAAAAGGCACCGCGAGAAAATCCGCGGCAAAGCGGACTTCGAACCGCAAAACCGCGGCGCGCAAGAGGCGCAGCAAGGCTCGCAAGACCGGCAGTGGAAGACGCACCTGAAAACGAATTGGCGTCGCGCGCTCAAGCGGCGCGGCGCAAAGTTCCTGGCGCTTGCGCGATCTCCCTAGGCGATGCGAAGCACCACCTTGCCCTCGGGCTGTTCTTCGGCGAGGAACTGCTGCGCCTTGGCGGCGTCGGCGAGCGCAAAGGTTTTGCTCACTTTCGGTTTCACCTTACCCGCGTCGATCAGCTTGGCGATTTCGCCGAGCTCCGTGGCGTTTGCTTCCATGGTATAGCGCATAGCGCGCACGCCCCGCGCTTTGGCTTTGTCCCGATCTGGCTCCGTCAGCGTCGAAACCAGGACGCCGCCCCTTTTTATGACGCCGAAGGAACGCTCCTGCGTGTCGCCGCCGACTAGGTCGTAGACGAGATCGACGTCATGCACGACGTCCTCGAAACGCTGCTTCTTATAATCGATCGCCTCGTCGGCGCCCAGGCCGAGGACGAAGCGCAGATGCGCGCCGGCCGCCGTGGCAATCACGTAAGCGCCTTTGCTCTTCGCAAACTGAATCGCGAAATGGCCGACACCACCTGAGCCGCCATGGATCAAGACGCGCTGTCCCGATTTCAGCTCTCCATAGCGGAACAGACCCTGCCAGGCGGTCAATCCCGCCAGCGGCACCGCCGCGGCGGCGATGTGATCGAGGCAGGCCGGCTTGCGCGCCGCTCCCGTCGCTTTGACGATCGCATATTCGGCATAGCCGCCCTGCTCGACCACGGCATAGATCGCTTCGCCCACTTTGAAATTGCTCGCGCCGCCGCCGGCCGCCGTGACGACGCACGACACATCGCGGCCCATGCGGTAAGGCAGGTTATCGGCTCTGACGAATGCGGTTGCACCCTCGCGGATCTTGTAATCGATGGGATTGACGCTCGCGGCCTCGACTTTGACCAGGAATTCCCCTTCATGTGGCTGGGGAATCGGAAGATCTTCAAGTTTGAGCACATCCGGGCCGCCGAACGCGCTGATACGCACCGCTTTCATGGTCGCCATTGGATTACTCCCTATGCGAATAGGAAAATGCTGGTTCGCTGCATAACTGCGTTCGCGGGATCAATCAGCGATCGCGGCGACGGCCCTTGAATCTAGGGCGCTGCGGGCCCGCTTCGAGTCGACAGGGGATGGCAAAGACCCCACATTGGTCTAGTGATTCGTCTTTCGTTCTGCGGAGGCCCGAGAAGTTGAGCGGTTTTGAAGATCCGGGCTTCGGCCTCGAAGCGCCGGCGTTGCGGCCGGACGGGATTGCGGCGCGGGCGCGTGGCGTCGGGCGCTATCTCGACGGGCTCAATGCGCAGCAGCGCGCCGCGATCGAAGCGCTCGACGGCCCGGTCCTCGTCCTGTCCGGCGCCGGCACCGGCAAAACGCGCGTGCTTACCACGCGGATCGCCCATATTCTGGCGACCGGCCGGGCCTTCCCCGGCCAGATTCTCGCGGTGACCTTCACCAACAAGGCGGCGCGCGAGATGAAGGAGCGGGTCGGCCTGCTCACCGGAATCGTCCCCGAGGGCATGCCCTGGCTCGGCACGTTCCATGCGATCTCGACCAAGATTCTGCGCCGTCACGCCGAACTCGTCGGGCTGAAGTCCTCCTTCACCATCATCGATGCCGATGACCAGATCCGGCTGCTGAAACAGGTCGTGGCCGCCGAGAACATCGATGACAAGCGCTGGCCGGCCCGCGCTCTCGCCTATCACATCGATCTCTGGAAGAATCGCGGTCTTGATCCCGACCATGTGCCGGCTGGCGAAGCCGCCGCTTTCGCCGAGGGTAAAGGGGCGAAGCTCTACAAGCTCTACCAGGAGCGGCTGAAGGTTTTGAACGCCGCCGATTTCGGCGATCTGCTGCTCGAGTGTTTGCGGCTCTTTCGCGAAAATCCCGACATCCTGAAACAGTACCAGGATCGGTTCCGCTACATGCTGGTGGATGAATATCAGGATACCAACACGGTCCAATATCTATGGCTGAAACTGTTGGCGCAACGCGGCGGCAACATTTGCTGCGTGGGCGACGACGATCAGTCGATCTATGGCTGGCGCGGGGCGGATGTCGACAACATCCTGCGGTTCGAGACGGATTTCCCCGGCGCGCGAGTGATCCGCCTGGAACACAACTATCGTTCGACCGGCCACATTCTCGACGTCGCGGCGGGGCTCATCGCGCATAACGAGAGCCGACTCGGCAAGACGTTGTTCACGGACGGCGAGGCCGGCGAGAAGCCGACCGTCGCCGGCGTGTGGGATTCGGAAGAAGAGGCGCGCGTCATCGGCGAGGAGATCGAATCTCTGCAGCGCAAAGGTGAAAAGCTCGAAGAAGTCGCCATCCTGGTACGCGCCTCGTTTCAGATGCGCGAATTCGAAGAGCGGTTTATTACCTTGGGCCTGCCGTATCGGGTCATCGGTGGACCGCGTTTCTACGAGCGCGCCGAAATCCGCGACGCGCTCGCCTATCTGCGGGCCGTCGCGCAGCCCGACGACGATCTCGCCTTCGAACGGATCTACAACGTGCCGAAGCGCGGGTTGGGAGACGCTACCCTGCAGCTTCTCCACGATCATGCGCGCCGCCAGCACATCAGCCTGATGCAGTCGGCGCGCAGCATGGTCGAGACCGAGGAATTGAAACCCAAACAGCGACAGGTGCTGCGCGATCTGCTCGCCGCCTTTTCGCGTTGGTCGGGCCTGATCGAAGAAAAGCCGCAGGGCGAGCTTGCCGAGATCATCCTGGAGGAATCCGGCTATACCGACATGTGGCGCAAGGACCGCACGGCGGATGCGGCGGGGCGGCTCGAGAACTTGAAAGAACTCGTCAGCGCCATGGAGGAATTTCCCAACCTTGCTGGCTTCCTCGAACACGTTGCACTCGTCATGGACGCCGACAATCAGGATTCGGAAGAGCGTGTCTCGATCATGACGCTGCATGCCGCCAAAGGGCTCGAATTCGATACCGTGTTCCTGCCGGGATGGGAAGAAGGGTTGTTTCCCCACCAGCGTTCGCTCGACGAGTCCGGACGCGCCGGGCTCGAAGAGGAAAGGCGGCTCGCCTACGTCGGGCTTACCCGCGCCAAGCGGCGCGCCAAGATCTATTTTGCCACCAACCGGCGCATCCACGGACTTTGGCAGACGACGCTGCCGTCGCGCTTTCTCGACGAACTGCCGTCCGCACATGTCGAGGTGATCGACACCGCGTCCAGCAACGCCTACGGCAATTACGCGCAGTCGCGCTTCGCCAATATGGACACCTATCGCTCTTCCTACGCGACGCCGGGCTGGCAACGCGCCCAGCGGCGCAGCGAGGCGGAACGCGAGACACAGGGTGCAAAGGGCGCCGGCTGGCGCGACAGCGCATCACGGCGCGGCCCGATGCTGATCGAAGGCGAGTTGGTCGCCAAATCTTCGGTGAGCTCCTCCTTCGCGAAAGGCGCGCGGGTGTTTCACATCAAATTCGGCCCCGGCACGGTGGCGGCGGTCGACGGCAATAAGCTGACCGTCGATTTCGACAAGGCCGGCCGCAAGATGGTGTTGGAGAGTTTCGTGCAGGCGGGTTGATATGGCGGTGAGAATTGCAGAATTGACAGAACGCTCTTCAACGTGAAGAGACGTTCGGCGATCTCGCCCGACGGTCCTTGCGCTTCCCCCGCCGGCTCTGCGCTCTGCTCAGGCCGGGAAAATGACGCCAGGAGCAAGCGAGGGTGAAGACTCAGCTCGCCGTGCTCGGCGCGTCCTTGAGCTTCTTCAGAATCCGGCGCACGGCGTCGGCGATATCGGCGAGCGCCATCTCGCAGAGCTCGTAGGCGTCGGTAGCTGCGCCCCAGCGTTTCGCCTCGACGCAAGCGACGACCTGCTGGGCTTGCTCTTGCGCCTTCCTAGCGGCTCGCTCCAGCATGCCCACCAGATCCCCTTCTCTTTGCCGCAGTTCCGGATAGCGTGCTAGGCACGCCGCAAGCCGCTGGCAATCGAGTGCATCCGTCACCTTTGCCGGGCGCATCGCGCCAATGAGCATCGCAGCGAGCTGGCGCTTGAGAATTGCCGCTTCGGCCGGCAGGCGGGCAATGTCAGTGCCACGTTGGTCGCGCTTCTCCTCCTCCCAAGATGTTTCGGCGAGCCGCTCGCAGCCGATGAGGCGGCTGTTGATCGCGCCGATCTCGGTTTCGGTCTTGCCGATCTTTGCGGCGATCTTCGCCGTGCTCCCGGCGATTTCCGAAGTCGCGGCACGTTGGTTTTCGAGCAGATCGGCAAGATGGCGGGCACGCTGCGCGACTTCGGCCATCGCATCGCCCGTCGATACGACGCGCTCGACCACTTGGTTGACGATGCCGCTGCCGTCGCCGACGGCCCTGTGGCTGTCGGCCACGGCACTCTTGATCTCGGCCATTTCGCTCGCCAACGTGCCGAGCCTATTGCGAATCTCCTCCGTGACCCGGCCCGTTTGGTTGGACAGGGCTTTAACTTCGCCCGCCACCACGGCGAAGCCGCGGCCCATTTCGCCGGCGCGCGCCGCTTCGATCGTTGCATTGAGCGCCAAGAGATTGGTCTGCCGGGCGATCGCTTCGATCGCCCCGGCCATGCCGCGGATCTGATCCGCCGTCGATTCGAGTACCGCCAGCCGGTCGCCGATATAGCTCACGCGGCTGTCGATCACCGTCATAGCGCCGGTCGCGGTGCGCCCGTCCGCAACGCAATTTTCTAGCGTGTGACGGGTGTGATCGGCGCCTTCGGCGCTTATCACGGAATTCTCGGCCAGCGCGTTGATCGAGATCGCCAGTTCTTCGACGGCACCGGAGATCGCCTTTGCGGAATCCGCCATCTCGTGGATGTCGTGTGAGATCCAAGTGACGTTGACGGCGGTCTCGGACGCCTCGGCGGAAAGCGTCGCAACGAGCGCGGTGTCCTCGAGAATGCGTGTTTCGACCAATCGCGTCAGTTTCGCCAGCGCCCGCCCAAAGCGCCCAACGGGAATTGCCGTGGCGGAGCCTGTAGTCGCGAACGCCTCGACGGCTTCGACGAAAGGGCTTTCGACGTCCTCTTTGGCCACGCTCGGCGCGGCCGCCGGGTTCCGCCGGACCAGTTGGAACATCAGCCCTCCCGTTTATCGTTGCCGGCCCGATGCGCGCCCGGTCGGTAAACCAAACGTTAAGCCAGTTAATCCGGTTTGCCCGACCTTATCCCCGACAAGGTCAAATATTCGTAACCGCGCGGGGCGCCGACGAAGTCGCGGCGGTCTTCAGACCTTGATTGCCGTTCCCCGCTCGGCGTGCTACCGGCCGCCATGCTCGAAGGTCTGCCGCCGAACAATGCCGCATTCCTCATGCGCGTTACCTGCGAGTCGGCGGCGGCACTGCGCATCGTCGACGCCATTGTGGAGAGTTTCGATCCGGCCGAGACGGCCGCGGCGGCGTTCGAGGGAAGGGGTACGGAATCCTGGGATGTCGAGGCTTATTTCGGCGCGGCGCCGGATGAAGCGCGGGTGCGCGCGCTGATCGCGACCGTTGCCGACGCGCAGGCCGCGCAGGCGGCTTCGTTCGGCTGCGTCCAATCGCGTGATTGGGTGACGCATTCGCTTGCCGGACTTGCACCGGTGCGCGTCGGGCGCTTTTGCATTCACGGCGAGCACGACTGCGATGCTGTCGGGACGCAGGAGATCGGCATCGAGATTGAAGCGTCGCTGGCTTTTGGCACGGGGCATCACGGATCGACGCGCGGGTGCCTGTCTTTCCTCGACGAACTCGCCAAACGGCGGCGCCCGCGCGCCATTCTCGACGTCGGCACCGGAACCGGGGTATTGGCAATCGCGGCGGCACGAATGTTCCGCGTGGCGGTGCGGGCCGGCGATGTCGATTCTACCGCGGTCGCCACCGCCGATGCCAACGCGAAGCGCAATCGCGTCGCAGCGGTTGTGCGGCCGGTCGTGGCGCGCGGCGTCGCGCATCCTGCGCTGCAGAGTGGCGCGCCCTACGATCTCGTCCTCGCCAATATTTTCGCCGCGCCGCTGCGCAAGCTCGCCCCCGCGCTTCGCCAAGTTCTGGCGCCGGGCGGCGAAATCATTCTTTCCGGACTTTTGCGGCGCGACGTTCCGGGCGTAGTGGGTGCCTACGGCGCGCAAAAGATCCATCTTGTGCGGCGCCTCGAACTCGACGGCTGGACGACGCTTTTGCTGCGGCGTTCAAGCGCGCGGCTCGCCTCTCCCCACTTGCCGCGCCCATGCGGCGCGGCGGCGCGCCAAGATTGCGCAATCTCTCCGCTTCTGCTTTGAGGTTCGTTGCATAAGGACCGCGGCATGGATTCGGATCGGATTGTCATCGTCGGCGCCGGGCACGGCGGCGTGCAGCTTGCCGCCTCGCTGCGCGAGGAGGGATTTGCCGAGCAGATCGTCCTCATCGGCGACGAGAAGGATCTTCCGTATCAGCGCCCGCCGCTCTCCAAAGCATTCCTGAAACGCGCCACGCCGGAGGACGGCGTTCTGCTGCGCGGCCCCGGTTTTTATCCGCAGAACAAGATCGATCTCGCGCTCGGCGAGCGCGCCGTCGAGATCGATCGCTCGCGCCGCCGCCTTCGTCTCGCCTCGGGCACGAAGCTCGAATATTCCAAACTGGTGCTGGCGACGGGCGGCATGCAACGCACGCTGCCGATCGAAGGAGCAACACTCGATGGCGTTCTTTCGCTGCGCACGCTCGCCGAGGCGCGCGTGCTGCGCGAAAAACTCGAAGCTTCGCAAGATATCGTCGTGATCGGCGCAGGCTTCATCGGCCTCGAATTCGCGGCGACCGCCGCCGCGCAAGGCCGCAACGTCGAAGTGTTCGAGCTTGCCGATCGGCCGATGGCGCGCTCCGTCACGGCCCAGACATCCGCCTTCTTCGCCGCCGCGCATCGGAAATTCGGCGTCAAGCTCAATTTCGGCGCGAGCATTACGAAGATCAAAGGCAGCAACGGAAAAGTCGCGGAAGTTCTTGCTTCCGACGGCCGCGTACTGCCGGCCGATATGATCCTCGTCGGCATCGGGCTCAGGCCCAGCGACGAACTCGCCCGCGCCGCCGGTCTCGATGCGCCGAACGGCATCAAAGTCAACGAGCGGCTCGCGACGAACGATGAAAATATCTTTGCGATCGGCGACACGGTCTACCACTACAACACGCATCATGGCGCCGAGCTGCGCTTGGAATCGGTGCAGAACGCGACCGACCAGGCACGCACGCTCGCCAAGCTCATCGCCGGCAAACCGGCGCGCTACGATCACGTGCCGTGGTTCTGGAGCGATCAGGGCGACCTGAAATTGCAGATCGCCGGGTTTCTCGACGAGAGCGATCGGATCGTGCTGCGTGGCTCCTACGAGGCGCGCGCCTATTCGCTGTTCGGATTTCGCGCCGGCAAGCTCACCGGTGTCGAGAGCGTCAACAAGACCGGCGACCACATGCTGGCGCGCCGCCTGCTCCAAGGGTCGATTGCGATCACGCCGGAACTGGTCGCCGATCCGGCTTCGGATCTGAAGGCGCTGGTGAAGACGCGGTAGACTCCCTCTCCCCAGGAGCGAAACGAATGGGGAGAGGGCTGGGGTGAGGGCTTGGGGGTTAGCAACAACGTGGCCAATGCCCCGGCCCCTCACCCTAACCCTCTCCCCGCAAGCGGGGAGAGGGGATCACTTGTGCCGCGCCAGAACCTCGCGCACGGCCTTGACGAGATTGCCCTCCGGCACGGTGAATTGGGCGCGGGTGCGCAGATCGAGATGATCGGCGCGGTCCTTGGCGGTCGCAAGCTCGGCGCCAGCGACGAGATCGCGGATCGCGACTTCGCCTTTGGCGCGCTCGTTCGAACCTTGGATGACGGCGCAGACCGCGCCGCGCTTGTCGGCGTATTTCAACTGCGCGTTCATGCCGGAGGCGCCGAGGTAAAGTTCGGCGGCGATATTTTCGTTGCGCAGTTGCGCGACGAGGCT
>JASHSW010000251.1 GCA_030038595.1 Methylovirgula sp. | reverse complement strand
CCTGAGAAGGCGATCGCCACCGCTTTGCCGCAATCCGAGAAGTGTAGCGCTGTCTCGACTGTGGACAGCAGCCCGGGAGCTTGTTAACGAGGCATTACCTGGCATCGGATAAATCCAAGTTATGATCCGACGTCGTTGTTTTGCCCAGCCGATTTGCCGGAATCCCGGATCGGATTTCGGGATCGGCCGAGTTTCTTTCGTCGTCTTCATCCTCTTCCTGCTGGCCGGTTGCGCCGGGACCTTCCAGGACGTCTATCCGTCGGCCGACGATTTCGAGATCCACGGGATCGACGTCTCGAAATACCAGGGCGATATCGACTGGAATGCGGTCAGGGCATCGGGCGTGAAGTTCGCCTGGATCAAGGCCACCGAGGGCGGCGATTACGTCGACGAAAAATTCCTGCAGAACTGGTACGGCGCAAAGGCCGCCGGCGTGCCGCGCGGCGCCTACCATTTCGTATATTGGTGCCGGCCGGCGGAAGATCAGGCTGCCTGGTTTATCGCCAACGTGCCGAATGACCCCACGGCCCTGCCGCCGGTTCTCGACGTCGAATGGAACGCCGCGTCGAAAACTTGCCCGCAGCATGTTTCGCGCGACCAAGCGCTTGCGACCATCAAAACAATTCTCGACGCGATGCAAACCACCTACGGCAAGCGGCCGATCCTCTATACTTCAATCGATTTCTATCACGACGTGCTGGAAGGAGAGTTTCCCAACTATGCAATGTGGGTGCGCAGCGTGAAGGACTATCCTGCCGTCAAGTACGGCAACCTCCACTGGAATTTCTGGCAGCACACCGCCGAAGGCCAGGTACCCGGCATCAACGGCTACGTCGACCGCAACTGCTTCTACGGCTCGGCGCAGGATTGGCAGACGTGGCTCACCGCCGAAGCGAGCGGATGAGCGCTTTCCTGATCGAAGATCGCGATCAACGATGCGATTGCTTCCCGGCCTCGGCGAAGTTCTTGCGCTCCGATTGGCCGAGGCCCGCGAGATCCGCGGCCCCGGCGTCGAGCCTCTCCGCTTCCATGCGCTGTTTCGGCAGGGCGTCCGGATAGGCCTCCTGCAGAAAGGCGATCAATTTCTCGCGGATCGCGCAGCGCAGGTCCCAAACGTCCTGCGAATTGCGGGCGCTTGCCAGGGCGCGAAGCTGGATCGCGCGGTCGGAAGCATCGGTCACCTGCATATTGACGACGCGGCCGTCCCAGAGTTTCGAATTCTTCACGATGTCGGCAAGCGCTTCACGGACGCGATCGACGGGCGTCGTGTAATCGACCCATAGCAGCACGGTGCCGATGAGCTCCGCCGACATCCGCGTCCAATTCTGGAACGGCTTTTCCAGAAAATACGAAATCGGCACGACGAGACGCCGCCAATCCCAGATTTTGACGACCACATAGGTGCCGGTGATCTCCTCGATCCAGCCCCATTCGTTCTCGACGACGACGGCGTCGCCGATGCGGATCGGCTGGGTGATTGCGATTTGCACGCCGGCGATGAGGTTGGTGAGGATCGGACGCGCCGCCAGGCCGACCACGATTCCCGCGGCGCCCGCCGAGGCGATCAGACTGACGCCGAACTGCCGTACCGCAGGCACGCTCATCAACGCCGCGGCGACCGTTATCATCGCGACGATCGTCTCGCCGACACGGCGTAGCACGCGGACCTGGGTCAAATGTTTGCGGGCCATGAGATTGTCGGCGACGTCAATGCAGAATCGGCGCACGTAAAAATCGCCGGCGAGCTCGATCGCAGTGATCGCTGCCCAGCCGATCAACAGGACGAAACAGACGGCGAGGGCTTCGGCGATGAGCGACGCGGTCGCGCCGGAAAGCGGTGCCATCGGCAAGGCCAGCGCGACGGCGGCGAGCACCAGCGCGAAACGCGTCGCCCCGAACACGCGCGAGATCAGCGATTGCACGAAGACGTGCTGTTGGCCGATCAGCCGACGCACCATCCGCATGAATGTCCGGTGGAAAAGCAACGCCAGCAGCGCGGCGCCGGTGAGCACTACCGCGCTGACGAGCCAGCCGGGGAAATAGCCCGAGAGAAAGCCGATCCACCAAGGGGGACTGTGCGCCGCGATCACTGCCGGACACCTCCAGCATGGCAATGCGCGGGACCAGCCCCGGTTCCTTGTCGAGGCCGAGCTGGCGGGCGCGAAGATGTCGCGCCGTCAGCCCCCGATACTAGCCTTGGCGCGCTGCCACCAGCCGGTTCGCTTCGGACGGTTCGGATCGGGTGTCTCTGCCGGCTCCGTCTCGCCGGAGCGCGACTCTTCTGCTCGCGGTTCGCCGGCCGCGGGGCTCGCCGGTTTCTCGCGAGGCGGTTCGAGCGGTGCCGCAGCGATCGGCATCGGCGCGAGACGGGGCTCCGCCGATTGGCGCGACGCTTCCGCGGCCTCGGCTGGCGCGCCGTGGGTCGTTTCGGCTTCCGTTCTGCCGCCCCGGCCTCTGCGGCGCGACCGCCGCCGGCGGCCGCCGTCACGTTTGGGTGGTTCGGTGCCCGGCTGGTCGTCATGCGGTGGCCGATTGCCCAGCGCGTCGATTCCGGCAACCAGCGCCAAACCGTCGTCCGAAGGCTGGGTCGCGGGAGGCATCGCCGCGGATGGGCGCTCGCCGTCGCGACCGCGCCGGCGCCGTCGACGGCGTTTGCGCCGCGCACCCTCGTCTTCGCCGCTTTCGGCGTTCCGTTCGGGCTGCTCGGCCTCTTCGGAATATTCTTCGGTATCCGCTCCAGCCTCATCGACGGGGTGCGGCGCCTCGAGACGCGGTTCGACAACGCCGGTTGCCGGCTCGCCGCGTTCCATCGCGTGATAGGCGGTGCCGGTCAACGTGTCGTCGGCAGTGATGGTGATGCTGACGCCGAAACGCTGTTCGAGATCGCGCAGATTGGCGCGTTTTTGATTGAGAATGTAAAGCGCAACCTCAGAGCGCGTGCGCAACGTGATGTTATGTGCGGCGCTCTTGATCAATGCGTCTTCGAGAAGGCGCAGCACGTGAAGCGCGACCGAGGAGGTCGAGCGCACCGTTCCCGAACCGCCGCAATGCGGACAGATGACGGTCGAACCTTCGAGAACGCCGGTTCTGATTCGCTGCCGCGACATTTCGAGCAGGCCGAAATGTGAAATCCGACCGATTTGAATGCGTGCCCGGTCGTTCTTCAACGCCTCCTTCGTCCGCCGCTCGACGGCGCGGTTGTTGCGGCTCTCCTCCATGTCGATGAAATCGATGACGATCAGCCCGGCGAGATCGCGCAACCGCAACTGCCGGGCGATTTCGTCGGCCGCTTCGAGATTGGTGCGCAGCGCCGTATCTTCGATGTCGTGCTCGCGGGTGGAACGACCCGAATTGACGTCGATGGCGACCAGCGCCTCCGTCTGGTTGATGACCAGATAGCCGCCCGACTTCAGCGTCACCTGATTGGTGAACATCGCATCGAGCTGCGCCTCGACTCCGGATTTGGCAAAGATCGGCTGCGGATCGCGATACAGATGGACGTTCTTGGCATGGCTCGGCATGAGCATGCGCATGAACTCCTTGGCTTCGCGATAAGCCGCGTCGCCCGAGACGGTTACCTCATCGATATCTTTGTTGTAGAGATCGCGGATGGCGCGCTTGATCAGCGAGCCTTCCTCGTAGACGAGCGTCGGGGCGGTCGATTTCAACGTCATCTCGCGCACCGTCTCCCACATACGCAGCAGATATTCGAAGTCGCGCTTCACCTCCGCCTTGGTGCGCGACGCGCCCGCGGTGCGCAGAATGACGCCCATTCCCTCCGGCACCTCGAGATCCTGGGCGATACCCTTCAGGCGCTGCCGATCGGTCGCATCGGTGATCTTGCGGGAAATGCCGCCGCCGCGCGCCGTATTCGGCATGAGCACGGAATAGCGACCGGCGAGCGAAAGATAGGTCGTGAGCGCAGCGCCCTTGTTGCCGCGCTCTTCCTTGACGACCTGGACCAGTAGAACCTGCCGGCGTTTGATGACCTCTTGGATCTTATACTGCCGACGTGAGCGGTACGATCGCGCCGGCACCTCTTCCATGGCGTCGCCGCCGAGCTGTTCGATCTGCTCGTCTTCGCCTTCTTCGTCGTCTTCGGAGTTCTCGCGAACCCGGGTCTCGACTTCGGTTTCGGCCGGGGCGGTTTTCGGCTGCTCGTCCTCGACGATCGCAAACCCTTCCGGATCCGTCGCGAGCCGGTGTGGTTCCGCTTCCGAATCGACGCTCTCTTCGGCGGCCGCGGAAGGCGTTATCTCGTCGGGTTCGAGCGGCGCGGCTTCGGCGTCCTTGGCGGCGTGATCAACAGGCGCGATCCGATCCGGCGGCTGTTCGGGGGCAGCGTCGATTTCTTGCTCGGCCGGAGCCTCGGTCTCGTCCGGTTCGACGGCGCTTTCGAGCTCGGCGGGTCGCGAGTCGGCGAGTTTTTCGTCGTTGTCGCCGCGCCGCTTTTCGGCGCGTTCGCCGCGTTGCCGGCGCCGGCGGCTGCGTCGGCGGTCTTCCTCCTCATCCTCGCGGTGGGCGGCCGCATCCTCCTGAAGAAGTTCCTGTCGGTCGGAGACCGGGATCTGGTAATAATCCGGATGAATTTCCGAAAAGGCGAGGAAACCATGGCGGTTGCCGCCATAATCGACGAACGCCGCCTGCAACGAGGGTTCTACACGCGTGACTTTGGCAAGATAGATATTGCCGCGGAGTTGGCGCTTATCCGCCGATTCGAAGTCGAATTCCTCGACACGGTTGCCGCGCAGCACGACCACCCGGGTTTCCTCGGGGTGGGAAGCATCGATGAGCATTTTGTTGGGCATGTGGAGCTCGTTGAGGCGTGGCCTCCGCCGTGCCGCTGCCGCCAATGGCGCTCACGAAGGAGGCCGGGGGACGACGTAGCGGCGCCGACGGCGCCATCTGCAAAGGGTGATGGGAGGCACGCAATTCGCGGTAAGCGAATGCATGCTCGGTGGAACGCCGGGCCAAAAAACGGGGCGTCAGCATGCGCAAAGGCATCCGGATTCGACGACGCTGGCGCGAAGCTTTGGGCTCGGGGTAATTCGAAGGGCAGAGCATATTCTCGTAACCCGCGCACCGGCATCCGCAAAGCGGAGCTCGTCGAAATTTCCATTCGGGAGACGGCGGCACACTGCGTGCCGTTCGGACGCGCTCTCGCAAATGTTGCCGCGAACGGCCGGAACGTGCAGAAAGCCCGAAATTCCTGCGGATCACGCGATCCTGCATCAACCCGAACATTGTCCTTGTATCGGCTTGCCCAGGGATTTGGCAAGTTTCCAGCGTTATGTTGCCGATCAGCAACAGAGATCTCTCCATTCTTCTGGCATGGTCATTTTACGTTAACCGTCGAGATTCATTCTGGCTTCTTCGAGATCTGGGTGGCCGGCGGGGCTAAAGGAATTGCCTAACAATGGCAGAGCAGCATTCCGGCGCACGGCCTTCGTCTCCCGCCAGGCTAGCTATGCTCTTGGTAAATCTAGGCTTAGGGACTCTGTTTGCCACCCATAGCCTAGCCGAAAATCAAGCGCCGGTCGGGCCGCCCGCTGCGGTCGTCGGTCCTGCGGTTGCAACCGCCGTCCGGGTGGAAAACGGCCCCGACCTCGCAAAGCTTACATTCGATTTGACGCGGCCGGTGGCGGCGACCTCCTTCGTCCTGGCCGCGCCGGACCGAATCGTCGTCGATCTCCCGGGCACTGATTTTCGCATCGATCCTCGGATCGGCGCCCAAAAACCTGTGAACGGCAAGGCGCTGATCGCTTCCTTCCGTTTCGGCCATTTCGCGCCCGACAAATCGCGCATCGTCGTCGATCTTGCGGCGCCGGCCCGCATCGTGCAGGCGCAAACGGTTTCGGACGCGGCGCAACCCCGTCTTGTCATCGAACTTGCCAAGACCAGTCGCGCCGCCTTTGAAACGGCCGCGCATGATTCGCTGCTTGCCGCCGAGGCGGCCACCGACGACAGCGCGCGCGCCGCTCCCGTCAAGCAAGAGAAAAGCGCCTTGCCGCTCATCGTCGTCGACCCTGGGCATGGGGGGGTCGATAGCGGCGCCATCGTCAACGGCCTCGTCGAGAAGAACATCGTCTTCGATTTTGCGAAACTACTCGCCGCCAAGCTGAAGGCCAGCGGCCATTATAAGGTGATCATGACGCGCGATAGCGACGTCTTTCTATCGCTTGCCGAGCGCGTTCGGATCGCACAGGACTCGGGAGCGGCGCTGTTCATCTCCATCCACGCCGATTCGATTTCTGGCGCAGCCAACGTCTCGGGGGCGACCGTCTATACCGGCTCGGATCACGCAACGGACGCCGAAGCGGCGCGTACCGCGGAGAAGGAGAACCAAGCGGATGCCGCCGCAGGAGTCGCCGCCAAGGACGTGACGAACGGAGTCTCGGATATTCTGGCCGATCTTACGCGGCAGGAAACGCGCGCCTACAGCCACGTGTTTGCGCGTACGCTCGTCAACTATTGGAAGGTCGCGGGACGGCTGAACAAGAATCCGGAACGTGCCGCAGGCTTTCGCGTACTGAAGGCGCCGGACGTACCCTCGGTGCTTATCGAGCTCGGCTACCTCTCGAACGCAAAGGACGCCGCTTGCCTCACCTCGCCAGCGTGGCGCGATCGAACCTCGACGCGGGTCGCCGCAGCGATCGATGCCTTCTTTGCCTTGCGCGGCAACACTTTCGGCGCCGTGAAACAGCCGGCACCGGCGGCGACGGCGCTCGACGCCGCTGCGCAAGCCAAATAGGCTGGCGAGGCGCGCCGGCGTCGCCGCGGCTGGCGCCGCGTGGGAGCCGTCGGGACCTGTCAAACTATCAACACAAAAGCACCCCACCACGTGCCGGTAATGCTCCGCCCGACACCCCCTTGGCTTTGTCGCGCAAATCGGTCCTGCGGGCGTGAAAGAGCCGTGAATTTGGCGGCTGCAAAGGGCTAATTCCATCATGCGGTTGATCGCCCGGTTCCTCGGATTTGTCTTCGCGACCTGCGCGATCGTGTTCGTCGTCGGGGCGGGCGTCGCCGGGGTCGTGATCTGGAAGTTCGAGCAGGATCTGCCGGACTACACGCAGCTCAAGAACTACGAACCTCCGGTCATGACCCGCGTACACGCGGCCGACGGTTCTCTGCTCGCCGAATATGCGAAGGAACGGCGTCTCTATTTGCCGAGCTCGGCCATTCCGCCGCTCGTCAAAGAGGCGTTCATCTCCGCCGAGGACAAGAATTTCTATACCCATCCGGGCGTCGATTTTGAAGGCTTGATCCGCGCCGGGATCGTCTTCCTCCAAGGGACGCGTCACATACAAGGCGCCTCGACCATCACCCAGCAGGTCGCCAAGAACTTCTTCTTGAATGGCCAGCGCACCATTCAGCGCAAGATCCGCGAGGCGCTACTGTCGTTCCGGCTCGAGGCGACCTATTCAAAGGAGAAGATCCTCGAACTCTATCTCAACGAGATCTATCTCGGGCTCGGCAATTACGGGGTTGCCGCAGCGGCGCTGAATTATTTCGACAAGTCGGTGAACGAGCTCGATGTCGCGCAGGTCGCCTATCTGGCGGCTCTGCCCAAGGCGCCGAACAATTATCATCCGTTCCTGCAGCGTGAGCGGGCGATCGAGCGCCGCGACTGGGTGATCGATCGCATGGTCGAGAACGGCTACGTCACGCCGCAGGCGGGCGCCAAGGCGAAGGCGGAGCCGCTCGGCGTGACGCTTCGCGTGGTTTCGCCGAACGCCTATGCCGCCGGCTACTTTACCGAGGAGGTGCGGCGCGAACTTCTCGACCGCTACGGCGAGAAGAAGCTTTACGAAGGCGGACTTTCGGTGCGCACCACGCTCGATCCGCAGATGCAGCTCATGGCGCGCCGCGCGCTGGTCGACGGACTCGTGCGCTATGACGAAGCGCATGGGTTCCGCGGTCCGATGCGTCACATCGACATCGGCCAGGATTGGGGTCCGCCGCTGGCCGCCGTTCCGGCGTTGGGCGACGTCGCGCCATGGCGGCTCGCCGTCGTTCTCGACGGCAATGATCAGCAGCTGCGCATCGGACTGCAGCCGAAACGCGACCCGTCCGGCGCGATCAGCGCCGAACGCGAGACCGGCTACCTCGTTCC
>JASHSW010000250.1 GCA_030038595.1 Methylovirgula sp. | reverse complement strand
GCCGAGATCGTGGATGTCCATCAGCGCACCGCCAGCATGCGTTCGACCGAGCGACGCGCCCGCGCCGCCGTCAAAGGATCGATCATCACTTCATGCTGCATCGTCTCCAGCGCGCGGCGGATCTTGCCAAGCGTGATGCGCTTCATGTGCGGGCAGAGATTGCAGGGGCGGATGAATTCGAGCCCCGGATATTGGATCGCAATGTTGTCGCTCATCGAACATTCGGTGAGCAAAGCCAGGCGCTCGGGCCGTTTATCGGCGACGTATCTGGAGATCGCCGCGGTCGAGCCGGAGAAATCGGCAGCGCGCACGACTTCGGGCGGGCATTCAGGATGCGCCAGAATGACGACGCCGGGATAATCCTCGCGAAGCTCGGCAACCTCTTCGACGCCGAACCGCTCATGCACTTCACAATGTCCGGCCCAAGTGATGATCTCGACGCCGGTCTCGGCGGCAACGTTTTTTGCCAAATATTCGTCGGGGATCATGATGACGCGCGACACACCCAACGATTCGATGACGGCGCGCGCGTTGCCGGAGGTGCAGCAAATGTCGGATTCGGCCTTCACCGCGGCCGAGGTGTTGACATAGGTGACGATCGGCACGCCGGGATGGCGGCGGCGCAGTTGGCGGACGTCTTCGGGGGTGATCGACTCGGCGAGCGAACATCCGGCGGCCGGATCGGGGATCAGCACCGTTTTGCGCGGATTAAGCAGCTTGGCCGTCTCGGCCATGAAGTGGACGCCGGCAAGCACGATGACGTCGGCATCGACTTCGGTCGCCTGGCGCGCCAAAGCGAGGCTGTCGCCGACGATATCGGCGACGCAATGGAAGATTTCCGGCGTCTGATAATTGTGCGCCAGGATCACCGCGTTGCGGCGCTTTTTAAGAGCCTTGATGGCTTCGATGTCGGCGGCAAAGACCGGCCATTCGATGGCCGGGATTTGGTGGCGGACCTTGGCGTGAAGATCCTCCCGAGGCGCGAGCGCAGTCGTGGCCATGGATATACTCCGCCTGAGCATTAGTTGGTAATATGCTGGGGTTGAGTATAAGTTTTGTCAAGACCGGGAGATCGGAAGTTTCGTCCCCACGATCGCCCGTTCGGTCAGCACTTCGCGGCGGAAACGGAACAGCTTGGCGGGCCGGCCGCGCGTTTCCTGACTTACCTCGCCGGTCTCTTCGACGAGCTCCTGCTGGGTCACGAGACGCCGGAAATTCTGCTTGTGCATCAGCCGGCCGGCGAGCGCCTCCACGCAGCGCTGCAATTGCAGGAGCGTGAACGTGTCCGGCACCAGCTCGAACACCACGGGATGGTATTTGATCTTCGCCCGAAGCCTTGCGATGCCGGTCGCCAGGATGCGGCGGTGGTCGAGGATCATGCTGCGGCCTTGCACGGGCGCCGGCCCGAGCTCGGGGTTGGCCCGCCGCGCCTCGGGAATAAGCCCCGCCTCGTAGAGCAGTTCATAGCGCTGCAGCACAAGCTCTTCGTTCCACGGCTTGCCTTCGAGGCCGAAGGTCACGGCAATGCGGTTGGCGCGCTGCTGGCGCAAGGCGAAGGTTGGGGCCGCGTCGGCGAAGGCTCTGAGGTTCGGCAGCAAAACCTGTTCGATCGATGGCGGGACGCCGAGACGGCGGTCTTCCCAGGGGAAATAGACGTACCAGCTCTGCCAGCTTGCTTCATCGCCCTCCATCGTCGGCTGCTCACGGGTCAGCCCGAGATAACTGATCGATATGACCCGCTGATCGGGACCAAGGCTGCGGTCTCGGTCGGCGAACGTATAGAGCTGCTCGACGTAGCCGAGCGGATGGTGTGCCTGCCGCTCGACCCAGGCACGCATTCCCGATTGAAGCGAACGATGCGCCAATTCGAACGGGCCGGAAGGCAGCGCCCGCGCATCTTGTAGGGTGAGGACGCGCGGCTCGCCGGCGGTGACGGCGACGAGTACGGCGATGAGATCGGCGGCGATGCCCGGTCCCGCCGCACCCTCCACGGTCCCCAGACTCGGGTCGCTGTCGATCTCCCGGGGAGATGTCGGCTGCAAGGCGCGTTCGGGCCTGCTCGTCACTTCCCTATCCCATCGCAGAGGCGCGGCTGCGCGGTCGACCGGCATTGCCGGTTCGAAGCGGAACGATCAACGCATGTTTGCCTGTCCATTGTGACGGACTTCGGTCAGAGGAGGGAAACCTAGCCGATATCCAAAGGTAACGCAGCGATCGCGTGGCGCGGCCAATGCCAGGGGGCGAGATAGATCGCATCGCCGCGTAACGTCAAGCGCGCCGCCCATGGATTTGCCGCAAGCCAGGAGCAAGCGGCGCGCGACATGCGCCGCTGTTTTCTGGCGTCGATCGCCGTCATGGCTTCGGAGAGCGTCGGGCGAAGTTTCACCTCGACGAAGACGATCGCCTCGAATTTCCGGGCGATGAGATCGATCTCGCCGCCGTTGACGCAGAAACGGCGGGCGAGAATGCGGTAGCCTTTGAGGCGCAGAAACAGCTCCGCCGCGACTTCGGCCCGGCGTCCCGAGTGCAACGCCCTGCGGCGCTTCTCAGCGCCCGCGGGCCGCGAGTTCCACCGCCCGAGCATAGACTTTACGCCGCGGCTGTCCGGTCTCGGCCGAAACCACGGCGGCCGCTTCCTTCACCGAGAGAGTTTCGAGCGCTTTGCGAATACGCAGATCGAGATCTGCTGCTTCGATCGGCGCTGCGTCGCCCGACGGCGGTCCGACGAGCAGCACGATCTCGCCTTTCGGCGGCGGCGCCGCGGCGGTCGTGGCGGAGAGATCGGGAAGCTTGCCACGCCGCACGGTTTCGAAAACCTTGGTCAGTTCGCGCGCCAGCGCCGCATCGCGCGGCCCCAGCACGGCGGCGAGATCGGCGAGCGTTTCTGCAACGCGGCGCGGCGACTCAAAAAACACCAACGTGCCGGGAATTGTCGAAAGCTCGGCAATTCTCTGCCGGCGCGCCGCCGATTTCGGCGGCAGAAATCCTTCAAAGAAGAAACGATCGGTCGGCAGGCCGGCGACCACTAAGGCGGTCAATACCGCGGAGGCGCCGGGCACCGACGTGACGGACAGGCCTTGCGCCAAAGCTTCCGCGACGAGCTTATAGCCGGGATCGGAAATGAGCGGGGTCCCGGCATCGGAGACGAGCGCCAGCGCAGCCCCGGCGGCAAGCCTAGCAAGAAGATGCGGCCGCATGACCTCGGCATTGTGCTCGTGGTAGGCGGCGAGCGGCGTGGCGATGCCGTAATGGGCGAGCAGTGTCTTCGTCACCCGCGTATCTTCCGCGACAACCGCGTCGGCGGCTGCCAGGGTTGCGAGCGCGCGCAGCGAAATATCGGCGAGATTGCCGATCGGCGTTGCCACCAGATGTAGGCCGGGGGCGAGCGGCTCCGCCTCGGCATGGAGTCCGAAAGCGGTAAACTTCGCCGGATGGTCCAGCCTGTTGCTCGCGTTCATCGGAATCTCGTGCCTGTCGTTCTATATATCATCCGAACGTTTCATTTATAGAACAGCGCCTCTTTGATCACAAGG
>JASHSW010000249.1 GCA_030038595.1 Methylovirgula sp. | reverse complement strand
TGCATGTAATCGCGGGCAAGCTCGGCAAGACTGGAAACGAGAATGTCGCGGCGCTGGTCGGCGGAAAGATCGACCTGCGCATCGGCCGCTTCGACCTCGCGCCGTACCTTTCCCCAAATGTCGAGTTCCCAGGAGGCGTCGAAGCCCTGTTGCCAGAGGCTCAAGGGACTCGACAAAACACTGGCGAGATTGGTCGGGGCGCCGCCCGCGCCGGTGCCGAACGCACCGCTCGCCTCGGTGCCCGGCGTCTGCTGGCCGAACAGGCCGAGCAGTCCGTTGGCGCTGGCCTTCTCGCGCTCGTAAGAGCCATTGGAGTTGAGATTGGGAAAGAGCGCCGAGGCGGTGACGCCGCGTTGAAAGCGACTTTCCGCCAGTCGCAACGTCGCGGTCCGCACGTCGAGATTGGCGAGGGCGACGCGGCGCTCGAGCGCAATCAACTCGCGGTCCTTAAACAGCGCCCACCAATCCGGATCCGGCGGCTGGACGGACGGCGCGGGCGTGGACTTCTGTGTCTTGGTGAGGAACCATTGCTGCGGCAGGCCGGAAATCGGAGGGGAAAAATTCGGGCCGACCGCGCAGCCGGCGAGGAGCGATGCGAGCCCCAGGCCGAAGGTCATCCGCAAAGTGCTCGACATCCACGCCCCCACGCGACAGCGCACCTTAAGACGAATTTTCAGCCAAGTGGACGACGATTCGGGGAACCGTCCACTTTGGGCCGCGGCGTGTCCTATCGGCGACTCCTGCGCCGCAAACCCTAGTGACCGCCTCCGCCGCCGCCGCGGCCGCCCTTGATCGGGGAAAGCAAAAAGCACAGCGGAACCATGGCGAAGGCGACAAGCGAGCAGTAGACGAAGATGTCGGAATAGGCCATCACCGCCACCTGCGCCCGGAACATCTGATAGGCTTTGCCGAGCGCCATCGTATGCGCCACGCTGGCGACATGACCCATGCTCTGCAGCGCAGCCTGATAGCGCGCGATCAACTGATTGAAGGGATCGGAAAAGGGCGTCGCCCAGCGCGAGAGATAGGCCTGGTGCGTCTGCGAGCGTTGCTCGATGAGGGAAGTCGATACCGCAATTCCGATCGACCCCGCGACGTTGCGGAACATCGAGTAAAGTGCCGTAGCGTCGCCGTTCAGCTCGCGCGGCAGCGTCGCGTAGGTGACCGTGCTGATCGGCACGAAGAGAAACGCCAATCCGATGGTTTGCGCGCCGCGGATCATCACCAGCCTCAAATAGGTGATGTCGATGACGAGCTTGCTGGAGAAGATCATTGCCCATCCCATAATGAAGAAACCAATGGCAATGACGTAGCGCGTCTGCATCGCCGTCATCAGACGTCCGACGATGGGAATCAACACGATGACGACGAGACCGCCGGGCGAAAGGATGAGACCCGCCCAAGTTGCGGTATAGCCGATGATCTCCTGGGCGAACTGCGGGATGATCACCGCCGAGGCATACAGGATCGCCCCCATCGCGCCGATCATCAGACAGCCACTGGTAAAATTTTTGTCCTTGAAGACGGCGAGCTTGATGATCGGGTTTTTCGCGACCGCCAACCAAAGCACGCTGCCGACGATGCCGGCGATGGCGAGCAGGCACATGAGGAAGATGAAACCCGATCCGAACCAGTCGGCGTCCTCGCCGCGGTCCATCATCACTTCGAGGCATCCGAGTCCGAGCGCAATGAGACCGAGGCCGATTGCGTCGATCCTGCTCCGCTCGCGTCTGACCCAAGGCGGATCCTCGACGAGTGCCGAGACAAGAAAAACCGCGATGATTCCGACCGGCACATTGATGAAAAAGATCCAGCGCCAGGACGTCGAGTCGGTAATGAAACCGCCGAGCGTCGGTCCGAGCACCGGCGCCACGATCGTTGCAAGCGCCGTCACGCCGAAGGCGGCGCTGCGCCGTGCCGGCGGAAAATAATCGAGGATGATCGACTGTTGATTGGGCTGCAGGCCGCCGCCGAAAAAGCCCTGCAAGAGACGGAAGAAAATGAGTTCCGGCAAGCTGTGCGAAGTTCCGCATAGGAACGAGCACACCGTGAACATGGCAAGGCAGATTACGAAATAGCGCTTGCGTCCGAGAACGGCGGCGAGCCAGCCCGAGATCGTCAAGACGATGCCGTTGGCGACGAGATAAGAGGTCAGCGCCCAGGTCGCCTCGTCGTAGCTGGAGGAGAGGCTGCCGGCAATGTGCGGCAACGCGACGTTGACGATCGTCGTATCGAGGATTTCCATGAAGGCAGCGAGGGTGACGACGATCGCAACCAGCCAAGGATTGTAGGTGGGGCGCCAATCGGCGGTTGCCGGCGCGGCGACTGGGGCAGCATCGGCAGGTGGGGAGACCGGCGTCTCGGCGTGCATTTGTTCGCCGGGCACGGTGCGCACGTCTTCGGCCGGCTTGTCGCCGACACCCGGCACTTTCCGCCAAGGCGCAGTCATTGCACTTTCACTCGCGGTTCGACGGAAAGTCCGAGCGGCATCGGACGCTGCGGATCGAGTCCGCTATCGATGTCGATCTTGACCGGCACGCGCTGCACGATCTTCACGAAATTTCCGGTCGCGTTCTCGGGCGGAAAAGCCGTGAACTTCGATCCCGTGCCGCGTTGGATCGAATCGACATGGCCCTTGAGATTCAGCTCCGGATAAGCGTCGACCGAAATCGTCACGCTTTGCCCCGGGCGCATCCACCTGAGCTGGCTCTCCTTGAAATTCGCGGTGACCCAGATTTGCGGCGAGACGATCGAGAAGATCTGTTCTCCCGGCGTGACGTAATTGCCGACCTCGACGTTGCGCTTGGTGATCCACCCGTCTTGCGGCGCGGTTACGACCGTGTAGGAAAGGTTGAGCAGCGCTTGGTCGAGCCGGGCTTGAGCTTGCGCGACCTGGCCGCCGTATTGAGTGACTTCCGCCTCGGCCTGGCCGATCCGCTGCGGCACGGGTTGAGCTTGCTCCACTTGCGCTTGGGCCTGACTGACCTGCGCCTCGGCCTGCCGCAACGCCGCCGTGGCGTCGTCGACATCCTGCTGGCTTGTAGCTTGCGCAGGCAGCGCTTGCTGGCGTTTGTAATCGGCCTGTGCCTTGAACAGCGCGGCTTGCGCGGCCGCGAGCTGCGCCTTGGCGACATCGAGCTGCGCGGGAAAATTCTTGTGTGCCACCTCGGCTGCATAGCGAAAGCCGGCGAGCTGGCCTTTCGCGGTAGCAAGCTGCGCCTCCGCCAATTCGCGGTCGATGACGTACTGCCGGTTGTCGATATGGATGAGCGGATCGCCTTTATGCACGAACTGATTGTCGTTCACGTCGAGGGACACCACGTTGCCGGATACCTGCGGAGCGATCGATATGGCCCGGCCGTCGATATTGGCATCGTCGGTGCTCTCGTAGCCGCGGTTGCCGAGCCAATAGAAGTAGGCGGCGACCGCCAGGCCGACGAACAGCAAAATCGCCAGCAGCAAGACCAGCCGGCGACGGCCGCCATTTTGTGACGCCTTGCCGTTCCCAGCTCGAGCGCCGCGCTCAGCGGATTCCGGCGCGCCTCGTGAAGACGCAGATTCCGGCCTCGAAGTGTTTGATTCAGATTTGGGATCTGGCATGATCAACGAGGGGAACGAGGGGGCGTGCGGCGCCACGCTTGCCGCGGCTGGCAGCCGGAGCAAAAATCACAAAAAAGCCGCTTAACCGAACCAGTGAGTTCGTATAAGGTTCCCGTAGTCCTATGTCAACCGACCTTGCCCCGTTGGAGACTCAGAAACCGCAGCGCATTCCGCGTGGCGAAAAACGGCGTGAGGAAATCGCCGCGGTCGCCGCGCGTGTGTTCCTCGAACTGGGCTATACCGAAACGACGATGCAAATTGTCGCGTCGCGCGCCGGTGCGTCGAAGGAGACACTTTATCGTCACTTCGGCAGTAAGGAAGGGCTATTCGCGAAAGTTGTGCGGGCGCGTTCGGCAAGCGTCTACGGCGGCGCCGAAGGCGAGTTTCGCTTGCAGGGCGAACCGCGCGAAGTTCTGAAACAGCTCGGCTTCAATCTGCTCCGATTGATCTTGGATAGCGATCCGCTCTGCCTTTTCAGGATTGTCGTTGCGGAGTCGCCGCGCGCGCCGGAACTCGGCCGCATTTTCTTCGAGCAAGGTCCGGCGCAGACCTTGCACCATCTGACGCGCTATCTCGAAAATGCCACGCGTCAGGGCCTGTTGAACTGCCCCGATCCGCGGCTTGCCGCCAGGCTTTTTCTCGGCGCGGTGGTGGGCAACCGCCATATCATGTTGCTGGTCGCACCGGGTTTCGAGACGATCACCGAAGAAAAGATCCATCACCACGTCGAGGAAGCGGTGGCGATGTTTTTGGCGAAATACGCCACCCGCTGAGATGGTCTCGCTTCCGTAATCTTGCTAGGAATGCGCATGACCGCCAATTCCGAGCCGGCTATTTCGGCAGACGAGGCGCGGGCGCTCGCCTGGCTTTTGCGCTGGTATGCCGAGATGGGCGTCGATCTCGCCGTCGACGCCGAACCGCATAACCGTCTCCCGGAAAAGGATCTGGGTGAGCCGCGCCGCATCGCCGCCCCGCATGAACCTGCGACGCGGACGCCCCAGCCTATGCTTTCGACAGACGCCGCGGCACAGTCGGCGCGCGATGCCGCTGCGGCAGCGCAAACACTTGAGGAACTGCGCGCCGAGCTTCTCGCCTTCGAAGGTTGCGCTCTTAAAGCGACGGCGACGCAGCTCGTCTTCGCGGACGGCAATCCGGATGCCGAGATCATGATCGTCGGCGAGGCGCCCGGCGCCGAGGAAGATCGCCTCGGGCGCCCCTTCGTGGGACGCGCCGGGCAATTGCTCGACAAAATGCTGGCGGCGATCAGCCTCGACCGGCGCAACGTCTATATCGCCAACGTGGTTCCTTGGCGGCCGCCCGGTAATCGCACGCCGACGCCGCTCGAAACTTCGGCCTGTCTGCCGTTTATGCGCCGGCAGATCGAACTCGTTCGTCCGAAGATTCTGGTCTGCCTCGGCGCCGCTGCGACCCAGACTCTGCTCGGCACCCGCGAGGGAATCATGCGCATCCGCGGCCGCTGGCACGAGTATGACATGGCAGGAACGAAGATCCCGGCGATCGCCATGCTGCATCCGGCCTATCTGCTGCGCCAGCCTTCGCACAAGAAATTCGCCTGGCAGGATCTCCGCCAATTGGCCAAGATGATGCAGAAGATCGGCAATTGAGCCGTTCGGAAGGCACGGATGAACCTGTCCGACAAGATCGCACAATATCGAATTGAGCAATTGCAGGCGGAGGTCAACTTCGTGGTTGGCAATCCGAACCGGCTTGCGTGGCGCATCTATAGGAATCCGGTATTTCGTTTTCTGACCTACCATCTGCAAAACTTCAATTGGACTCTGACGCGCCTGCTGGGTCTCGCCCATTGGCACGCGGCACGCGGCAGGTCGGCGATCGGCATGATATGAGCGCAGCAAGCAAGCGAGGCTCTGATGGAATGGCAAGATCTTCCCCGCTCGGACAATATTGAAGACCGGCGCGACGACGATTCCGGAGCGGGACTCGGCGGGATCGGCATCCCGAGCCTGGGAGGCACCGGCCATCTCGGCCTTGGCGCGATCATCGTTCTGGGACTCATCGGCTGGGCGCTCGGCATCGATCCGCGCGTGCTGATCGGCGGCGCCGAAATGGTGGAGAACGGCGGCGGCCAATCGAGCCAATTGAGCGACACGGGCGCCCCGGCGCAGCCGACCGAGGCCGGCACGCCAAGCGACCAGATGGGCCAATTCGTCGCTGCCATCCTCGCCGAGACCGAGAACGTATGGTCGACGGTCCTGCCGGCGCAGAAAGGCATAGCATACGTGCCTCCGCATCTCGTGCTCTATAGCGGGCAGACCTATTCCGGCTGCGGCGGCGCGCAAGCGGCCATGGGGCCGTTCTATTGTCCCATCGATCAGAAGATCTATCTCGACACGTCCTTCTTCGAGGACATGAAGGAGCATTATGGCGGCGGCGGCGATTTTGCCGACGCCTACGTGATTGCCCATGAAGTCGGCCACCATATCCAGGACCAGCTCGGTATTTTGGGGAAGGTGGA
>JASHSW010000248.1 GCA_030038595.1 Methylovirgula sp. | reverse complement strand
TCCGATTCAGGTGGATTTACCAGGAGGATATTATGGCTTGGACAACCCCCACGATCTGCGAAATCTGCGTCGGCATGGAAGTCACCGCTTACGAGTCGAGCGAGATCTGACCTAGGCCGAACATCGGTGCTTCTCGTGAAGCACCAATGCGGATTTTCCAGTGGAGTTCGGCACGGCCGGGCTCCACTCTCTTTTGCGGAAGACGGCGCCGCCGGAGCCCTCCCCTCCGAAGACGTGCCGCGCGCAATGCCGCCTGAGCCGGCCTTGGCCGGCTTTTTTGTGCGCCGCCTTAATCGTTCGGAAAATCGATCCCCATCGCGCGATAGCGCTCCGGATCGTCCTGCCAGTTTTCGCGCACCTTGACGAACAAGAACAGATGGATGCGCTGCTCGGCCGCGGCCTCGATGTCCCTGCGCGCTGCCATGCCGATCGCTTTGATGGTGCGTCCCTTCTCGCCGATGATGATCTTCTTGTGCGCTTCGCGGGTCACGTAGATCGTCTGCTCGAGGCGCGCCGAGCCGTCCTTTCTATCCGTCCATGTCTGCGTCTCGACGGTCGTCTGATACGGCAGTTCGTCGTGCAACCGGTCGAAGAGCTTTTCGCGGGTGATCTCGGTGGCGAGCGTCCGCAGCGGCGCATCGGAAATCTGATCTTCCGGATAGAGCCACGGCCCCGGCGGCATCAGGGCGGCGAGCCTTTTCTTCAAATCCGCGATCCCGTCGCCGCTCAGCGCCGAGATCATGAAGGTCTCGGCGAAAGCGAGCTTCGCGTTGAGAGCGGCGGCGAGTTCGAGCAGCTTCGGTCGGGCGACGAGGTCGATCTTATTCAGCACGAGAATCGGCGCCGCTTGGCGCGATGCGAGCCCGGCAAGGACCGCCTCGACCTCGGCGTCGATTCCCTTGCGCGAGTCGACGAGCAGCGCCACGGCGTCGGCGTCCGCCGCTCCGCCCCACGCCGAACTTACCATGGCGCGGTCGAGGCGCCGGCGCGGTGCGAAAATCCCCGGCGTATCGACGAGAACGATCTGCGCGTCGCCTTCGGCCGCAATGCCGCGCACCAAGCTCCGCGTCGTCTGCACCTTGCGCGAAACGATCGAGATTTTCGCGTCGACCACAGCATTGAGGAGCGTGGACTTCCCCGCATTGGGTGCGCCGATGAGCGCGACGAAGCCGCAGCGCGCCTGGGACGATTCGCGCATCACGATTGCTCTTCGCCGATGCCTTCGCGGGCGATGAACTGCAATGCCGCCGCCTGTTCGGCGCCGCGCTTCGAGGCGCCCTTGGCTTCGGCCGGCTCGAAACCGGCGATCGCGACGGACATCGTAAATTCCGGTGCGTGTTGCGGTCCGGCGCGGCCGATCTCGCGATAGACCGGCGTATCGAGGCCGCGCGCCTGCGCCCATTCCTGCAGCGCGGTCTTCGGATCGCGCAGCGGCCGGCGCGGGGCGCGCATCAACGGCTCGAAGGCGCGGGCGACGACCGTTTTGGCCGCCGCGTAGCCGGCATCGAGAAAGACGGCGCCGATCAGCGATTCGCAAACGTCGGAAAGAATCGCCACCTTATTGGCCGCCTGTCTCTCGCCCTCGCCGAGCCGCAAATGCGGCTCGACTCCCCACGCCTGCGCGACCTCGGCGCATGTCTCGCGGCGTACTAGATCGGCGAGGCGGCGCGACAGTTCGCCTTCCTCGGCATTCGGGAAACTGAGGTAGAGCATTTCCGCGACCACGAGGCCGAGCACGCGGTCGCCGAGAAACTCGAGACGCTGATAACTCGTCAGCCGGCCGCTCGCGCCGCTCATATGGGTGAGAGCAAGGGAAGCGAGATCAACATCGGCGAATCTATGCCCGATGCGAATCTCGAGCGGCCCGATGTCCGTTCCCTGCAGCGCCATCTATCTCACGGGTTTGAACAGCCGATCCCAGCGCACCGTCCAAGGCCATTCCCAAAAGGCCCAGGCAGGCGCGTCGTTCCTGACGGAGAAGAAGATCAATTCGGCGCGGCCGACAAGGTCGTCGGCCGGCACGTAGCCGACGCCGCCCTCGTCGGGCGGTACACGGCTGTCGGTCGAGTTGTCGCGATTGTCACCCATCATGAAATAATTGTTCGGCGGTACGGTATAGACCCCGGTATTGTCGTAGAACCCGTTGTCGCCTTCGATTTGAATGATCGTATGCGTAACGCCACCCGGCAAAGTCTCCTTGTAGGTCGGAACGTAGCGGAGATGGCCGAAGAGGTCTTCCTCCTTGAGAGGCGCGATCGGCTCGCGCGGCACGATCTGCCCATTGATGTAAAGGCGCGCGTGTTTCACCTGGATCGTATCGCCGGGAAGCCCGATCAGCCGTTTGATGTAATCGGTCTGCCCGTCGCGCGGCAATTTGAAGACCACGACGTCGCCGCGTTTCGGAGGCGAAAACAAGATGCGGCCGTGAAACAGCGGCGGACTGAAGGGCAGTGAGTGGTTGGAATAGCCGTAGGCATATTTCGAGACGAATAGAAAATCGCCGATGTCGAGGGTCGGGATCATCGAGCCCGAAGGAATGTTGAAAGGCTGGAACAGAAGCGTGCGAACGACCAGCGCGATGAGCCCCGCCTGAATGATGACCTTCGCAAGTTCGCCGAAAAAGCTGCCTTCCTTGCCCCGCTGCGTCGAACTCTTTTCCTTGTTATCCAAATCTAAATTCTCCGTCATGATCGGCTCTATGTTCGAGTTTCGCAAAGCGGGACCGCGCGCTCCTTAGCACGCATGCGGGACATGGTGAAGAGCGCCTCGGCGAGGCGAAGAAGTTTCTTGCCGGCATATCCCGCGCAGGCGCGGTTCCTGGCCTCTAATCCGGGCGGTTCCGCGAAACGTCGGGTTCTTCGATCGCCTCGATGACGACGTGGGCTTGAGCGAAGGGATATTGGTCAGTCAACGTCACGTGAATGAGGGGCGTATGGCCGCGCGGGGTCAGCGCCGCAAGCCTGAGCGCGGCGCCGCCGGTCAATTCCAAAATCGGCTTGCCGGATTTGAGGTTGACCACGCCCATGTCGCGCCAATGCACGCCGCGCGCGAGCCCGGTGCCGAGCGCCTTGGCGCAAGCTTCCTTGGCGGCGAAGCGCTTCGCGTAGGACGCGGCGCGTTGCGCCCGTGCCTCGCTTTTCTCGCGCTCCGCCTCGGTGAAACAGCGCGCCACGAAACGATCGCCGAATCGCGCCAACAATTCGTCGACGCGGCGGATGTCGCAAAGATCAATGCCGAAGCCGATGATCATCAAGATTGGCTCTGCGTGAGGCCGCTCGCGCGCCAGGATACGTGCGGCCACTGCGTTTGGCCAACGTTCTCTGCGGCCCGCTTTGCCGGCTCATTTTCGGCCGGCGTCCATCGCGGCGCGCATTCTCCTGATCGCCGCCTCGAGACCGACGAAGATCGCCTCGGCGATCAGGAAATGGCCGATGTTCAGTTCGACGACCTGCGGCACGGACGAGATCTGCCGTGCCGTGTCGTAATCGAGTCCGTGGCCGGCGTGGCATTCGATTCCAAGCTTGGCGGCCGCCGCCGCGGCCGTACGCAGTCGCGCGAACTCGTCTGCGGCGCGCCTCTCCTCGCCGTCCAGCACGGCGTTGCACCAGGCGCCGGTGTGAAGCTCGATCGCCGGCGCGCCGATCGAGGCGGCCGCCTCGAGCGCTTCGGCCTGCGGTTCGATGAACAGCGC
>JASHSW010000247.1 GCA_030038595.1 Methylovirgula sp. | reverse complement strand
GCGCAAGGGCGCGGCCGCGTGAAACGGCTCGGCCGCCTGGTTAGTAGCGACTAACCCGGCGCCGACATAATTCGCGCTGCGATCACTCATCACGACAAAGGCTTCTCACGGTGCTTGCGGACCGCCGCGGCGATCACGCCAATCGGAATACGAAACCAGCACATCAGCAAAATCGTCAGCTTGGTGCCAAGCACCGCGGCAACGCTCTCATAGGATTCCGCTAACCGCCGCGCCGTTCGCGAGCGCCGCTGCCAGCGCGGCAATCGCGAATTGTCGTCGTGCTGATCGATGCGGATAAGCAGTGCGGCATAGTGCAACCGCAGCCACCCGCCGCGGCAGAACCGTTCCGCCTTGGCAATGAGATGATCAATGAGCAGAAGCTGGCTCTTGTGATTGCTGTCGCCCGCGCCGCCCGCTTCGAAAGCGATGAAATGGTTCAGTTGCGGCTGACGCGAGTACACATTGCCACCATGAATACGATAGATGAAGAGCGGCTCGTCGATGATCACACTGCCGCAGAGCGCGCTGATCCCGCATCCAAAGTACATGTCGGTGCCGGTCCACAAATGCGCGAGCTCAGGGTTGTCCGAAAACAGCCGCAGCGCGTCGCGCCGATAGCAAATTCCGGAGGTCGGCGACCAGACCCATTTGCTCGAGAGCGGCGGGACGAAGTGGATCTTCTTGACCAGCGACTTGACGGTCGCGGCCGGCGGCCAAGGCGGATCGAGGCGATGCCGATAGGGGCGAACAATGTTGCGCCGCAGACCCTTGGCGCTGCACACGTAGCGATTGAGCTCCTCGCCGGTGCCCAGGACGATCTGATCGCCGATCACTTGCAGCATATCGCCAGAGGTAAAACCTACGTGAACACGCATCGAGAGATGCACGAAGACATGTGTCTCGAGGGCGTGGGCAAGCAACACGTCGTCGGCGTCCATGAAGATCACGTATGCGCCGGACGCTGCCGCCAATCCGTCCAACGAGGCGGCAGTCTGGCCGTCATTGCCGGCACGCCGAACGAGAATCGCCTGCGGATAGCGGGCGGCTATACCGGCAAGCACGGCGGGACTCTCGTCGCTCGAGGCATTGTCGACGATGATGCATTCGAGATGCGGGTAGGTCTGCTGAAAGACGCTGTCTACCGCCTGATCGAGAAAACGGCCGTAGTTGTAATTGACGATGATGACGCTGACCAAGGGCAGCCGAAAGGCGCGGTCCAACGCGACGGCCTTGTTCGAAAAGCTTTCCGTCGAATCCGATATGTTCACGGCGCGTCCCCCGGCGCCGCCCGCCGGCCTGCTTGGCGTCGAACGTTGCGGCGCTCAGTTCCGCGCACAGGCGCGCGGCTCGCCGATGCGGCGCGATCCTTGTCCGACGAAACTAGGTTGAAATTGGCCGCCATCTTGTCGCCCCCGCGCAGGACCCAAACCCTCGCTTGATCCAAATCTCAGCATTGCTATAACGAAACAGACATGCAGACGTGATCGAGCCTTGCGGGGCAAAAATCACCCCCCGGGGGAATTGCACAGATCTCTCAGCGCGGTGCAGCATATCCGTCTTTACGGGTCAGGTCGAGAATGTCCGTGTCTTGTCAATCAAGAATCTTGATGTCGTGAAGACCGCGGCAAGTTCTTGTTCTGCCAGGATCGGACGCGGCGGCCAAGGGCCGAACGGTGACGGTTAAGAATGGCGATACCCCGTCTTCTCTATTTCTACCTCGCTCGGCGGATCCTGTTCACGGCGCTGCTAATCGAAACGGGCCTCTGCGTGCCCGTCGTGATGACCTCGCTCTTTCACTATCTGCCGACGGCGGCCTTGCGCAGCGGCCTTCTGCTGCCCGCCATCCTCGGCACGTCGCCGACCGTAATCTATATCGCGCTGCCAATGGCGATCGGGATCGCGGTGGCGCTTGAATTCTCACGCATGGCGGCGGACGGAATGATCGCCGTTCTCTACTCGCTGCGGCTCTCAGTCATGTCGATCTGCCTACCGGCGGCGGTCGTCGCCACCGTGGCGGTCGGCTTCGGCTACTGGATCTCCTGCTACGTCGCGCCCGCTTACGTAGGCCAGATGCATGACGTGATTTACGTCATCCGCAACTCGCTCAATCACCGTCTGCTTGAGCCGGGGCGGTTCTATACGTTCGATAACGGCACGCGGACGCTCTATTTTCAACGCTGGCGGTCGCCCGACGTCGTCAGCAACATCTTCATCCACCAGTTCAACACCGAAAAGAACGAGGAGGAGATCATCACCGCGCGGCAAACCGAGTTCCGCCGCAACGAACACGGCGTGCTGCTCGTGATGACCGACGGGTCCTTCCAGAGCCGCCCTATCGGCTCGACGCAAATGCGTACCGCCGATTTCGACGAATATGTCATTGAACTGGATATGCAGGGCACCAACGGAATGCCGAAGCGCAATTGGGTCGGTGTCTACGAACTCCCCATGTGGAAGTTCCTGGAAGCCGCGCCGGGGCCGAAAGCGGCACGTTATCTCGTATCCCAATGGATGAGCGAGGCGGCCAAGAGGTTCGCCATCCCGATCCTTGCCTTGGCGCACGCCCTGCTTGCGATGGGGCTGGTGCTTACTTTGGCGAGCGCCACGGGACGCGGCGCGACGACGATTGCGGCGCTCATCGTCGTTCCTCTGGTGCACATCGGAATTTTGATCGGCACGGAGAGCCTGGTGCGCCGCGACCCTCGGCTCATCGTCCTCGTCGCCGCAGCGATCGCCGTGGAATTCCTTGTGGCGTTCATTCTCCTCTCGCGCCAGCAAGCGAATTTCTCGGCCGTTCCGGGGCGCGAAACTAGACCGTCGATTCGCCGCCCCGCTGTTTAGCCCCGGTGCCGGCGACCGCCTTCAGAGGCCGACCGAAATGGGTACGCGGGTAACGTTGAGCGGGATGTTGAAGGCGCGTCGATAAGCGGCCGTCACCTCGGAAGGGCGTCCGCAAGCGGCGATTCTGCCGTCCTCGATCCACAGGACCCGATCGCAGAGCGTTTCGAGCGTCGCCAAGTCGTGCGAGACGACAAGAATGGTGCCACGCGAGGCGAAGCGCCGGATGAAGTCGTCGCACTTTTGGGTGAACGTCGCGTCGCCGACCGCGAGCGCCTCGTCGACAATCAGGATTTCGGCATCGGCGTGCGTGCAGATTGCGAAAGCAAGTCGCGCAGTCATGCCGCTCGAATACATTTTCAAAGGTTGCGTGAAGAACTCGCCGATATCGGCGAATGCCACGATCGAGTCGAGCCGTTTCAAAATATCGGCCCGGCGCAGGCCGAGAATGGCGCCGCCGATCATCACGTTCTCGCGTCCGGTAAGTTCCAAGTCGAAACCGGCGCCGAGCGCCAGGATCGGCGCAACGCGACCGGATACCTCGATCTTTCCGTAAGTCGGATTGCTGATCCCGCAGATGAGCTGGAGGAGCGTCGTCTTGCCGGTGCCGTTACG
>JASHSW010000036.1 GCA_030038595.1 Methylovirgula sp. | reverse complement strand
TGAACTTCGGCTGCCGTCTGAACCTCGTCGAGGGCGAAGCGGTGCGCCGCGCGGCATGCGCCGCTGAAGATGTCACGATCATCAACACTTGCGCGGTCACGGCGGAAGCCGTTCGCCAGGCGCGCCAGGCGATCCGTCGGCTGAAGCGCGAGGCCCCGCAGCGCGATATCATCGTCACCGGCTGCGCCGCGCAGATTCATCCCGAAATGTTCGCGGCGATGCCGGAGGTCGCCAGGGTTCTCGGCAATGCAGAGAAGTTGGAGGCGGGCGCTTTTGCGGGCGAACGGCGCGTCGAGGTCGGCGATATTTTTACCCGCGCGCCGACGTTGCCGGCGGGCGGCAGCGTCGAAGGCCGCACCCGCGCCTTCCTCGCCGTACAGAACGGCTGCGATCACCGCTGCACCTTCTGCGTCATCCCCTACGGGCGCGGCGCATCGCGCTCGATGCCGGTCGAGGACGTTCTCGAGGCCGTCGAAACTTGCCTTGCGAGGGGCGTCAAAGAGATCGTGCTGACCGGCGTCGATCTCACCGCCTATGGCGGGGATCTCGGCGGTGTGCCGCGCCTCGGCGGACTCGTAAAGGCGATCTTGCGCGCCGCCCCGTCGCTCACACGGCTGCGGCTTTCCTCGATCGATTGCATCGAGGCGGACAACGATTTGCTCGACGCGATGGCAAACGAGGCGCGCCTGATGCCGCATCTTCATCTTTCGCTACAGTCGGGCGACGACATGATTCTGAAACGGATGAAACGCCGCCACAGCCGCGCCGACGCGATCCGTTTCTGCGCCGAAATCCGGCGAGCGCGCCCCGGTGTGGTGTTCGGCGCCGATCTCATCGCCGGGTTTCCGACCGAAACGGAAGAAATGTTCGCAAACACGCTCAGGCTTGTCGAACAATGCGGGCTGACGCATCTTCACGTCTTCCCATTTTCGGCGCGGCTTGGCACGCCGGCGGCATTGATGCCGCAGGTCGAAGCGCGCCTTATCGCAGCGCGCGCCAAGCGCCTGCGCGCGGCGGGCGAGGCGGCGCTCGCCGGTCATCTTGGAGCGCAGGTCGGCAAAAGGCTCGCGCTGCTCACCGAACAAGGCGGCATGGGACGGGCCGAGGATTTTACGAGGGTGCGGGTCGGCCACGTTCCGGCGGGACGGATCGGCGCCGCGGACATCGTCGGCCACGATGGAAAGATGCTCGCTGCTTCGGCTTTTGCCTGAAGAAAACGGTCGCAGCCGGCATCCGGCTCTTCGCTCCGCGGCTTCCTCGGATCAGCCCGCGAAGCGGGCGCAGACCCGGGGCAGAATCGATCGGTCGCAGCCTTGCGGCCCTGGATCTCGGCGCGAAGCTGCGCTTCGGCCGGGAAAGGGCACGACGCGGGGCAGCAAGTCGTGCTAGAGCCGCTCTTCCTCGGCCAGAACGCCCATGCCTGACCAGCTCCGCCCCATCGCCCGCGCCTTGATCTCCGTCTCCGACAAGACCGGGCTCGTCGAGTTCGCGCGTGCGCTCGCCGCGCGCGGCGTCGAGATCGTCTCGACCGGCGGTACGCGCCGGGCACTCGCGGCAGCCGGCATCGGCGCCAGAGACGTTTCCGACCTGACCGGCTTTCCGGAAATGATGGACGGCCGCGTGAAGACGCTGCATCCGAACGTCCACGGCGGCCTCTTGGCGGTGCGCGAAGATCCCGTGCACGAGGCGGCGATGCTTGCGCACGGCATCGCACCGATCGATTTGCTGGTCGTCAATCTCTATCCGTTCGAGGCGACCGTTGCGGCGGCGGCGGGGTTCGCCGAATGCATCGAGAACATCGACATCGGCGGCCCGGCGATGATCCGCGCCGCCGCCAAGAATTTCGATGGCGTCACGGTGGTCGTCGATGTCGCCGATTACGATCGTCTGCTTGCCGAGCTCGCCGCAAATGATGGCGCGACGCGGCTCGCCTTGCGTCAAGAGCTGGCGCAAAAGGCCTATGCGCGTACCGCCGCCTACGACGCGGTTATTTCCAACTGGCTCGCCGTCGAGATCGGCGCCGCGGCGCCCCCTTATCGCAGCTTTGCCGGGCGCAAGATCGAGACGCTACGCTACGGCGAGAACCCGCATCAGAGCGCCGCGTTTTACGCGATGCCCGGAACGGGCCCGAGCATCGCCACGGCGCGGCAAGTGCAAGGCAAGCAGCTTTCCTACAATAACGTCGGCGACACCGACGCCGCGCTCGACCTCGTCGCCGAATTCGACGCGGCGCGGCACGCGGCGGTCGCCATCATCAAACACGCCAATCCATGCGGCGTCGCGCAGGCCGCAAACCTTGGCGAAGCCTATCGGCTGGCGCTGCGCTGCGATCCGGTCTCGGCTTATGGCGGCATCGTAGCGCTGAATCGCAAGCTCGACGCCGAGACGGCGCACGAGATCGTCAAAATCTTCACCGAAGTCATCGTCGCGCCGGATGCCGAAGAGGAGGCGCTCGCGGTGATTGCGGCCAAGCAGAATCTGCGGCTTTTGCTGACCGGCGATCTGCCCGATCCGCGCCGCGCCGAACTCGCGTTCAAGTCGGTCAGCGGAGGGTTTCTCGAGCAGAGTCGCGACAACGCCGTGGTCGACGACATGGATTTGCGGGTCGTCACGCGGCGCGTGCCGAGCAAGGCTGAGCTTGAAGATCTAAAATTCGCTTTCCGCGTGGCGAAATACGTGAAGTCGAACGCCATCGTCTATGCCAAGGGCGGCGCGACGGTGGGGATCGGGGCAGGGCAGATGAGCCGCGTCGATTCTTCGCGCATCGCCGCCGAGAAGGCGGAAGAGGCGGCGCGCGCCGCGGGCCTTTCCGAAAGCCTCGCGAAAGGATCGGTGGTCGCGTCCGACGCGTTCTTTCCGTTTGCCGACGGATTGGTCGCCGCGGCCGAGGCAGGCGCGACGGCGGTGATCCAGCCGGGCGGTTCGCTGCGCGACGACGAGGTGATCAAGGCGGCCGACGATGCGGGCCTCGCCATGGTGTTCACCGGCGTGCGGCATTTCCGGCATTAGGGATCCCCTCCCGCAAGCGGAAAAAGGGGACGCTATCCCTTCTTCCCCATCGCCATGAACTTGTCGGCGCGTGCCTCGCGAACGGCCTCCGGCG
The DNA here is from genome assembly GCA_030038595.1 of Methylovirgula sp. Classification (GTDB taxonomy): domain Bacteria; phylum Pseudomonadota; class Alphaproteobacteria; order Rhizobiales; family Beijerinckiaceae; genus Methylovirgula. The sequence continues at coordinate 663 of JASHSW010000036.1, read as the reverse complement.
AAAGATTGCCGAGCCCTTCAAGCGCAGAGGCGATGGCTTCGCCGGCCGCGGCGATCGCCGCGCCTGGATTGCGGTGCGCACCGCCGACCGGCTCTTCGACGATTGCATCGATGAGCCCGAACTTCAGAAGATCTTGGGCGGTGATCTTCATGTTGGTAGCCGCCTCTTGCGCCTTCGTGGTGTCGCGCCACAGGATCGAAGCCGAGGCCTCGGGCGAAGCGACCGTATAGATCGCATGCTCGAGCATCATCACCCGGTTGCAGGTTGCGATCGCAATCGCCCCGCCCGATCCGCCTTCGCCGATGATGACTGCGACATTCGGCACGCCAAGCGACAGCGACTTCTCGGTCGAGCGGGCGATCGCCTCGGCCTGGCCGCGCTCTTCCGCATCAACGCCCGGAAACGCGCCGGCCGTATCGACCAGCGAAATGACAGGAAGCGAAAACCGGTCGGCAAGCTCCATGATGCGGATCGCCTTGCGGTAGCCTTCCGGCCGCGCCATGCCGAAATTGTGCTTGAGGCGACTTTCCGTGTCCGCCCCTTTCTCCTGGCCGATGATGCACACGGGTGAACCGCGAAACCGCGCGAAACCGCCGATGACCGCCGCATCTTCGCCGAACAGCCGGTCGCCGGAGAGCGGCGTAAAATCCTTCAGGAGCCCGG
>JASHSW010000246.1 GCA_030038595.1 Methylovirgula sp. | reverse complement strand
GAACTGCCGATTCCTGAAATGGCAAAAGCTGATCTAGATCGTCTTTCTGCGCTTGCCCAAACTTGCACCGATGACGCCCGCACGCGGTTCGCGATCCAATCGGCGGTGCGCCATCGCATCCTCGATCTCGCGCCGCCGGAACGGCGCAAGCTCACGGGCAAATTGGAGGATTGGCATGAGCTCGACTTTGCCGCTTTCCGCGACGAAGTGAAACGGGCGTTCCATACGGACATTCCCGTGAAGCAGCGCGGCGAGTGGGAGACCTATCTCGCCGAGAGCGCCGCCGAAGTGCATCGTCTCTCGTTCGAGATCGCCACGGCCGAGCGCGAGATCGACACGCTCGTCTATCGCCTCTTCGATCTCACGGCGGAGGAGATCAAGCTGCTTGAGGCCTCGCTGGAGGGGCAATATTGAGCGGATCACTCGCTATATTGCCTAGCCTTCTCTTTTCCCCCGAACATATCTGAGATACGATTCGCAAGCTGATTTGCGGCGGTTATCTCTGATAATGGGCAAGAATTCGGCTATTGAATGGACGCACCACACTTTCAATCCTTGGTGGGGATGCACCAAGGTGTCCCACGCTTGTAAGCTCTGTTACGCAGAGGTTTGGGCGAAGCGTACCGGCGGAAGCCTCTGGGGTCCAAAGGCCGCGCGCCGCTTTTTTGGAGAGGAGCATTGGAAACAACCTCTCAATTGGGATCTCGAGGCCAGAGAGCGCCGAACGCGCTTTCGCGTGTTCTGCGCGTCAATGGCTGACGTATTTGAGTATCGAGCCGAGCTTAATCCTTGGCGGGAGAAACTGTGGGATTTGATCGAGGCTACTCCCAACTTGGATTGGCTGTTGCTTACTAAGCGTCCCCAGAGAACCCTTCTGTGCTCGCGCTGGCGCGGTAGTTGGCCCCGAAATGTGTGGCTTGGAACGACCGTGGAGAATCAGGCGACCGCGAACGAACGAATTCCATTCTTGCTGGAAAACGAAGCTGTAGTTCGGTTCGTATCTTGTGAACCGCTGATTGGGCCGATCAATATCCAACGATTTTTGGGAGGGGGCGTTAATTGGGTAATTGCTGGCGGCGAGAGCGGTGGAAGATCGAGACCGTCACATCCCGACTGGATGCGGCACTTACGAGCGCAAGCCCTGAAGGCGAATGTGCCGTTTAATTTCAAGCAGTGGGGAAACTGGTCTCCGCTAGAACCGGGGGTTGCAAAAGCTCCCTCGCGAGCGCACGTTTTTCCGAGCGGGGAAGTAATGATCCGTAAGAACAAATACGCCGCCGGACGAATGTTAGATGGCAGGACCTGGGACCAGTTCCCTACTATCGATCATGAAGCAATTAGAGCTGTTTGATCTTCCAAAAACTCAGAGCAAGTTTAAGAACTTATTTAGCGGGCTGCGCCGCCCTATTTGGACGGAGAATAAGGCGCGAATGATCGCAATTTATTTGCGGCTGTTCGTGTATATCACCAAACATGGCGCATATATTGACGGCTTTGCAGGACCGCAACAACCGAGGCTTCCCGATAGATGGACTGCAAAGCTAGTAATCGAATCTCAGCCGAAACGGCTTCGACAATTTTTCTTATGCGAACTGAACGAACAAAAATTGAAACTCCTCCGCGCGCTAGTAAAACGCGCACGCGAAGAGGATATCGCGGAGCATCTAAACCGATTAATTGAGCTGTATGAAGGTGACTTTAATATCAAGGTTCATGAGATCATTGCCGCGCAGCAAATTAAGGAGAACACCGCGACCTTCTGTTTGCTCGATCAACACACATTTGAATGCAAGTGGGCTACCGTAAAAGCTCTAGCAGAGGTGAAGCGTGGGATGAAAATTGAGTTGTTCTATTTTGTTCCCACCGGGTGGTTGAAACGAGCGTTGGCTGCGACGCGCAGAGTCAAAGCGATTCGGGACTGGTGGGGCCGCGATGACTGGACAGAATTGAAGAGCAAAAGTTCACTCGCATGCGCGCAGGCTTTTTGTGATCGATTTCGGGACGAGCTCGGATACAAGCATGCTTACGCTTGGCCAATCTTCGAACGGAGTTCAGGAAGGAGAATTATGTACTACATGATCCATGCAACAGATCACGATGAAGCACCGAAACTGATGCATCGGGCTTATAAGGGCGCAACTGGCCAAATTACGGAAGATCAGTTGCTGTTGAACTTGTAGGGTCAAGTTGAACAGAAATGCACAATAATACCCAGCAATACTCAGGGTTAGAATACCCAGCAATACTCAGGGTTAGGCTTTAGTTTCTGCTGAGACCCTCAAGCCCTATACGCCCTCATGCTGAGGAGCCGCCGAAGGCGGCATCTCGAAGCATCGGCAGCGGCTCCGTAGCGCCATGCCCCGAAGCATGAGGGGGCCGTAAGAATACGGAAAGAGCGGCTTTTCTGCGCCCGCGCGGCATCACAAATTGCCATACGCCTTCTCGTCGGCATCGCCCGACCATTCGGAGAACGCGGCAAACGGATCGTCCGCCTCGCGCGGCGGCGCCTTGTCGAGCAACACGCCGTCTTCGGTCACGCGATAGCGCAGCGTGTCGCCGGGCTTGAGACCGAGGCTTTTGCGCACCTCGCGCGGAATCACGGTCTGGCTTTTGACCGAAATTTTCGAGAAAGCGGAGGGCGGTTTGGCTTGGCGGTTCATGCGCCGTAACATGGCTTACTTTCTTACGCCTTACAAGGCTCTCCGGCCGGATTGGAGTATGGCGCCGGAGGCGTTTTTGATCCCGCGCCTCCTCCTTCGAGACGCGGGCTTCGCAGCCTGAGGATGAGGGTTAAGGCTTTCTTGCCATAGCCTTCACATCCTCATGCTGAGGAGCGCTCCGCCGGAGCGCGTCTCGAAGCAGAGGAGCGGCCCGGAGGGGCCGTCTCGAAACAGGCGGCCTTGCGCAATTCATGCGCCCATCTCCCCTCCTTACCCGATTGCCGTAGGGGCGCCTTAACCTCTTCCTGCTTTCCTGCTCCGGCCTGAAACCCCAAGCGGAGCAGCCTCTTGAAGACCTACGACGCCGTCATCGTCGGCGCCGGCCCGGCCGGATTGACCACCGCCTACACGCTCGCCAAAGCCGGCCGCAGCGTCCTCGTCGTCGAGCAGGATCCGCGCTACGTCGGCGGCATCAGCCGCACGGTGAACTACAAGGGCTTCCTCTTCGACATCGGCGGGCATCGCTTCTTTTCCAAATCGAAGGAAGTGGTCGATCTCTGGAACGAGATCCTGCCCGACGATTTCATCGAACGCCCGCGCCTGTCGCGCATTTTCTACCGCGGTGAGTTCTATTCCTATCCGCTTAAGGCTTTCGAGGCATTGCGCAAGCTCGGTTTCGCGCAAAGCGCGCTCTGCCTCGCCTCGTTTGCCTTTGCCCGCCTCTTTCCGATCCGCAATCCGAAAACGGTGCATCAATGGGTGCGCAATCAATTCGGCGAACGGCTCTTTTCGATCTTCTTCAAGACCTATACGGAAAAGGTCTGGGGCATGGCCTGCGACGAGATCTCGGAC
>JASHSW010000245.1 GCA_030038595.1 Methylovirgula sp. | reverse complement strand
TCGGGCCCTCGTGGTTGAAGAGGATGCCGTTCGAGGCATGCATCGCGTAGGCCTCGCGGTAATTGACCGTGATCCAATAGGCATAAAGCTTGGCGGCCCCGTACGGTGAGCGCGGATGAAACGGCGTCGCCTCGTTCTGCGGGATCGCTTTGGCGTTGCCGTAAAGCTCCGACGTCGAGGCCTGGTAGAAGCGCGTCTTTCCGGCGAGACGAAGAATACGGATCGCCTCAAGCAAGCGCAACGTCCCGAGCGCGTCGGCATTGGCCGTATATTCCGCCGTTTCGAAACTCACCTGCACATGGCTTTGCGCGGCGAGATTGTAGATCTCGTCCGGCTGAGCTTCCTGCACGATGCGGATGAGATTGGTCGCATCGGTGAGGTCGCCGTAGTGCATGAAGAAAGTCACGGCCGGTTCGTGCGGATCGCGATAGAGATGATCGACGCGCTCCGTATTGATCAGCGAGGCGCGGCGCTTCACCCCGTGCACAACATAGCCTTTGCCGAGCAGCAATTCGGCGAGCAGCGCCCCGTCCTGGCCGGTGATGCCGGTGATCAACGCGGTTTTCGCAGCAGACATGGTCATGCCTTAAGCGCGGAAGGCGGTGGCGAACATCTTAGAGACGCTAGCAAAATCGCCGCGCACGGGGAAGAGCGCCGCGCAACTCGCAAGCAGGCTCGCGCCCCGAGCGGTCGCGCGCGCGTTCTCGGCCGGCGGCGTTGTTGACAGCATTGGGTCGATCTCCTACGAGGGTGGCGCTTTGCGCGCAACCCGGCGCCGTCGGCGCGAGCGCGCGCTCCTCTCCCTTCCTTGCGTTGAGGCGGCACGGATGTCGGGGAACTTCTTTGCGACACGGCAAAGCGCAATCGACCTTGCCGGCCGGCGCGTATGGGTCGCAGGACATCGCGGCATGGTCGGCTCGGCGCTCATGCGGCGGCTGGCACGCGAAGCCGCCGATCTCAGCAGCCTCGCACCTTCGTCGCTCGATCTGCGTCGCCAAGCCGATACCGAGGCGTGGATCGGCGAACATCGCCCCGAGTTCGTGTTCGTCGCCGCGGCGCGCGTCGGCGGCATCTTGGCGAATGCCAGTTTTCCGGCCCAGTTCCTCTACGACAATCTGATGATCGAGGCGAACATCGTCGAGGCCGCGCGCCGCGTCGGCGTTCGCAAGATCTTGCTGCTCGGATCTTCGTGCATCTATCCCCGCCTGGCGCCGCAACCCATGCCGGAGAGCTGCCTGCTTTCCGGGCCATTGGAAGAAACCAACCAATGGTATGCGATCGCCAAGATCGCCGGCGTCAAGCTTGCCCAGGCCTATCGGCGTGAATACGGAATGAACCTGATCGCGGCGATGCCCACCAATCTTTACGGCCCGAACGACAACTACGATCCGATGAACAGCCACGTCGTCGCGGCGCTGTTGCGCCGCGTTCATGAAGCCAAGGCGGAGAACGCGGAGCGCGTGGTGCTCTGGGGCACGGGTACGCCGCGCCGGGAGTTCCTGCATGTTGACGATCTGGCGGACGCCTGCGTGTTTCTCATGAAACGCTGGGACAGTGAGGAGCTCGTCAACGTCGGCAGCGGGCAGGAGGTGACGATCCTCGGTCTGGCGAAACTCGTGGCGGAGATCGTCGGTTGGAAGGGGCGCTTCGAGTTCGATGCCGGCAAACCGGACGGCACGCCGCGCAAGCTCGTCGACATGAGCCGATTGAGCGCCATGGGCTGGAAAGCGTCGATCGGACTGAAAGAGGGCTTGGCCGACGCCTACGCCGATTTCGAAAGAAGATGGAAGGCGGGCACGCTCGCCGGGCGGGAAATAGCAAAGTGAGCGGATCGCGCCTGCCGACAGAGGGTTTGCCGGATTTATAGGGCGCCCGTTGCATCGATCGCCGCGAACTTCTCGTCGGCTTGACGGGCCTTCGCGCGTTGGCGCTTCTTGCCACCGTCGCCTGCGCGCTCGGCCGGACGCGGACGATGCCGACCCGAACGAGCACGCAAGCATAGGAAAGGGCCGCGCTGCGCGCAGCCCTCATTACCGTAGCGCTGTTTCCTTTGGCGCAGGCCGGACGCTATGCCGCCGGTCCAATGTCGGAGCCGGCAACCGCGATGACGTCCTGGTTGTTCAGACGGCCCTGAACGATCGCCATGTTGTTGTTGTACATACTGGCGTCGACAAATCCGTTTCGCTCGAACCTGTTGATTTCCTTGTCGCTGATGGCGACATGGCGCCCGCCATTGGGTGCGATCAGTGCGAACCAGGTATTGGTCGTCGGCGTTTCGGCGCGCAGCAGCTGCGCCTGCAACTGGCGGCCGTCGTTCAGACCTGCGCTCTTCAGCTCTTTGTCGAGTTTGTTGCGATCCACGTAATTTGCGGCTCGCGGCGCCCCGTATTGGCTTTCGAAGGCGAGAACCAATTGGTTGCCGGAGAACTTGCCGCGCAGCAATTCTGGATTATGCGAAAAGTCGATGTTCTTGAATCCGGCTTTGCTCAACTCGGAACGCAGCGTGTTCTGGTCGAAACTCCCCGACTTCCCGGCCTGCATTTTCTCGGGGCCGATAAGGAAAGCCACCGACTGGCCGCTCGGGCTTCGCGCCCAGACGAGATGCGCTTGCACGCCCTGGCGATCCCTGACGCCGGCTTTGTGAAGATCGTTGTTGATCTCGACGCGGGTCGGGCTTTGGCCTTGCGCGGCGCCGCTTCCCGTGCTCTGGCCGGCCGGCCCGGTTGCCGCAAACGCCGGTCCCGCGAAGGCGAAGCCAAGCGCCAACAGCGACGCCGAGGTGAGATAAAAGATGCTAGACATGTTTCCACTCCTTGCGAAAGGAACCGGCGCCTTCAATGCAGCCGGCCGCCGCCGCATTCCGCATGTTGTAGGGAGCGACGGCCACGAATCCTCCGTCGCGGAGATAACTGTTTGCGGCGCGTTTCGTTCTATCGTCGAGCGAAGCGAAGCTTCATTTTTCGCAACCTAACGCAGCCGGAAACCAGCGATGCGGGAGCTCTACGATCTCGACCGCTTCGTCGCCGCGCAGGCGCCGGTCTATGCGCGGGTTTGCGACGAGCTGCGCGCCGGCCGAAAAGCGAGTCATTGGATGTGGTTCATCTTTCCGCAAATCGCCGGGCTCGGTTCGAGCCCGACGGCGCGCTTTTTCGCCATCGGATCGCTCGCTGAAGCCGCCGCGTATCTACGACATCCCATACTCGGCCCGCGGCTTGTCGAGTGTACGAAGCTCGTCAACCGCATCGACGGACGCTCCGCCCTGCAGATCTTCGGTTCGCCCGACGATCTGAAATTCCATTCCTCGATGACCCTGTTCAAAGAGGCCGCTTCCGACAATGCGGTCTTTCGGCAGGCGCTCGATCGATATTTCGCGGGCGAACCCGATCGCCGCACGCTCGAGAGGCTCGTATCCTAAGCCTCGGTCAGCCCGCGTTTGCGCAACAGCGCGTCGGGCGACGCGGACCTGCCGCGATAGGCGAGATAAGCGGCTTCGGGATCGGCGCGATCGCCGGCCGCGTAAATATGGGTGCGCAGCCGCTCCGCCACTTGCCGATCGAAAATATCGCCCGCTTCGGTGAACGCGGCGAATCCATCGGCGTCGAGCACTTCCGACCAGAGATACGAATAATAGCCGGCCGAATAGGAATCGCCGCCAAAGACGTGAAGAAAATGCGGCAGGCGGTGGCGCATGGCGATGGCGCTCGGCATGCCGAGCTCAGCGAGCTTCTCCCGCTCGAATGCGCCGATGTCGAGCCCGGCCACCGAGGCGCTTTGATGAAGAGCGAGATCGACAAGCGCCGAGGCCGCGTATTCCACCGTCGCAAAACCCGGCTGGAAGTGCCGCGCCGCGACGAGGCGGTCGAGGAGCACCTCGGGAATCGCTTCGCCGGTTTCGTGATGGCGCGCGAAGCGAAGTAGGACCTCGCGCTGTTCCAGCCAATGTTCGTAGAGCTGCGAGGGAAACTCGACGAAATCGCGCAGCACATTCGTGCCGGAAAGCGAGGGGAAGGTTACGTCCGAAAGCAGCCCGTGCAGTGCGTGGCCGAATTCGTGAAATAGCGTGCGTGCGTCCTCGAAACTCAAAAGGCAGGCTTCGCCTGGTGCGGGCTTCACGAAATTCATGACATTGACGATGATCGGCAAAACCGCGCCGTCGAGCTTCTCCTGGTCGCGAAACGCGCCCATCCAAGCGCCGCCACGTTTCGAACGCCGCGCGAAATAATCGCCGATGAACAGGCCTATCTCGCGGCCGCGCGCATCGCGCACGGTCCAGGCGCGCACATCCTCGTGATAGGGCGGAATGTCGAATCGCTCGGCGAACGTGAGGCCGAAGAGCCGGTTGGCGACGAAGAAGGCCGCTTCGATCATCCGATCGAGCCCGAGATAGGGCTTCAGCGCCGCCTCGTCGAAGTCGAATTCGGCTTTGCGGAGCTTTTCGGCGTAGTAGCGCCAGTCCCACGGCGCGAGGGTGAAATTGCCGCCTTCGGCGACGGCAAGTTTCTGCAGCGCCGCCTCCTCGCCGAGCGCCCGAGCGCGGGCAAGGGTGAAGACGCGGTCGAGAAGCTCCTGTGCAGCCGCAGGCGTCCTCGCCATCGCATCGGCGAGGCGAAAGTGCGCGAAACTCTCAAAACCCAAGAGCCGCGCCTGTTCGGCGCGCAGGCCGACCATCTCGGCGGCGATGACGCGATTGTCGGTCGCCCCGCCGCTCTCGCCACGCGCCGCGAAGGCGCGAAAGATCTTTTCGCGCAGATCGCGGCGCTGTGACAGTTGCAAAAAGGACTCGATGCTGGAACGTGCCAACGTGAACGCATATTTGCCCTCAAACCCGCGCCGCTTCGCCTCGGCTGCCGCGGCGCTGCGGATCCAGTCGGGGAGGCCGGCGAGTTCGTCCTCCGTTTCGAGCACGAGCGCGAACGCATTCTCGTCGGCGAGCACGTTCTGGGAAAATTGCGTACCAAGCGCGGCAAGGCGTTCGCCGATTGCGGCGAGCCGCGTCTTGACGTCCGCCGCGCGCCGGCACGGCGGAAGGGGAGATGACGGCGTTCGAGGACGCGCGCCTGTTCGGTATCGAGTTCAAGCGTCTCGCGCTGTCGGTAAAGCCGATCGATGCGTGCGAAGAGCGCATCGTTAAAATGGATCTCGGCATAATGCCGCGCAACGAGTGGCGCTACCTCGCGTTCGATCGCTTCGATCTCTTCATCCGTGTCCGCGTCGGCAAGATGGAAGAAGATCGCGGAAACGCGCGCCAAACTTCGCCCCGCGCGCTCGAATGCGGCAATCGTGTTGGCGAATGTGGGCGGTTGTGGATTGCCGGCAATGGCGGCAATCTCGGCGTCATGCTCGGCGAAGGCTTGCGCGAATGCGGCGCGGAAATGCGCAGGTTTGATGGCCGCGAACGGCGGCGCGCCGAAGGGTCCGGTCCATTCTTCGAGCAATGGGTTCGCGGCGCATTCGGTGATCGGTGCCGGTTCGGCCTGGAGATCCATAGCGAACGCCATGCGTTATTTGGCGCCGAGCAGCGTCCGGCAGGGGGCCGGAAGCTCGGCGAGGGTGAGCGCCGGCCGCGGCCGCGGCGGCTCGAGGCTCGGCGGGGGATGCAGAATCGCGCCGGAGAACCAATAGGCGAGAGAGGCCTTGTCGCAACCGTCGCCGGGCGGCACTGGATCTTGCGGTTGGCAGGCCGGCTGGTCCGTCGGGCAGCGCAGACGGACGTGGAAATGGTAGTTGTGGCCGTAGAAGGGCCGCACTTTCGTAAGCCAGGAGCGATCGCCGCGCGCGTCGCGGCAGAGCGCCTTCTTGATCGCCGCGTTGACGAAAATGCGCTGTACCTCCCAGTCCTGCGCCGCCGCCTTGATGACGGCGACGTCGTCTTGCGTCCAGACTTTCGGGTCGACGTCGAGGCCATCCGGCCGAACCACGTTGGTGGATAGCATCTCCTCCCGCTGCGCGGGCGTGAGGGCGCGGCTCGGCATGGGCTTCAGCCAGATATCGACATCGAGACCGATCTGATGCGAGGCGTGCCCGAATAACATCGGGCCGCCGCGCGGCTGCGACATGTCGCCGACGAGAATGCCGGGCCAATGGCTCACCTTCGGTACTTCCTTGGCGAACCGTTCGAGAAAGGCGACAAGCTGCGGCGTGCCCCAATAACGGTTGCGCGACACGCGCATGACCTGCCAGTCGGGGCCGTCGACCGGCAGCGCGACGGCACCGGCAAGGCAGCCGCGCGCGTAGAAGCCGATGGTGCGCGTCGCAACGCCGGCCGGCGTCGTCACACGCCCGAACAGGGCTTTGGCCGGGGTTCCGGGTGCGTCGGGATGGGCGAGCGGCGGCAAGGGCTTCGGCTGCAGCGAACCGATCGTCTGCGCGTGCAGCGCCAACGCGGTGAATGCGACGGCCGCCGCACCAGCCGCAACCATGATCATGCCGCGCATCCGGATTCTCCTGAATCGCATGGGAATTTCGGCGAAGAGGGGGCACATGTTTGCCATCAACCTTACTTAAACTTTACGGTTTACGCTCCTCGAGGCGGCTGACATGAGCGTGCGTGCAGCGTGGATTGCGGTACTCTAGAGGGCGTTATGCGCGGTATTGCCGGCATTCTTCTTTCGCTTTGCGGATTTTTCTGGCTCGCGCCGGCCAACGCCACGGTACGGATTGAAATCGACCTCACCACCCAGACCATGCACGTCGAATCCTCGACCGGCAGCTATTCCTGGCCGGTGTCAACGGCTCGTGCCGGCTACATCACTCCGCGCGGCACGTTCCGGCCGTACAGTCTCCAGGCGGTGCATTTTTCGCGCAAGTACTATGATTCTCCGATGCCGCATTCGATCTTCTTCGATGGCGGCTTTGCGATCCACGGCACCTACGAAACCGCCTGGCTCGGGCATCCCGCATCGCACGGCTGCATCCGAATTGCGCCGGAGAACGCCGCGCTGCTCTTTCAGATGGTCAAGGCGGAAGGCGCCGTGATCACGATCTCTGGAACTCCGCCCGCCAGCCGCTTCTATCACCGGTCGCGCTACGGCTATGGGGGGCGCCGCTATTACTATAGGTTTCCGGCTGAAGGCTGGCAGTTCGACCCGTTCGGGCAATAGAGGCGATCATCCCAAGAGATCGAGCAGCGCCGGAATGAGCGGCGCGTCCGCCGGCGGCATCGGATAATCGCGCAGATTTTGCGGGCTCACCCATTTTAACGCCTGCGCTTCGCTGCCGCGCACGATGCCACGCCAGCGTCGGCAGACGTAGAGCGGCATCAAGAGGTGGAAATCCTCATAGGTGTGGCTCGCGAAGGTGAGCGGCGCGAGACAGGCCTCCTCGACCTCGATGCCGAGTTCCTCGGCAAGTTCGCGGATCAGCGCCGTCTCCGGCCGCTCGCCGGCATGGACCTTCCCGCCGGGAAATTCCCACAGTCCGGCAAGCGGCTTTCCTTCCGGACGGCGCGCGATCAGCACCCGTCCGTCGGTATCGATCAGCGCCGCGGCTACGACAAGGACGAGCTTCATGGCCGCACCCCGGCGCGCAGTCGTTCGATTGCGGCAGGCAGGTCCCTCATTCGGGTAAGCACTTCGCCCGCTCCAGCCGCGGCGAGCAAGCCGGCCAAGGCCGAGTCGGCGTGGCTCGCTCCGGCAAAACCGATCGCACCCATGCCGGCGCGGCGCGCGGCGAGGACGCCCGCCGGCGAATCCTCGATGACGATTGCCTGTTGGGGCGGAATGCCCATGCGTGCCGCGACGTGTAGAAAGAGATCG
>JASHSW010000035.1 GCA_030038595.1 Methylovirgula sp. | reverse complement strand
AAGTTGGGCGCGACAAGCGCAAGCAGCCCGTTATCGCCGCGTTTTTGATTGGTCAGCGTCGTGCAGAAGGCGGTTTCGGCGGGGCTTCCCCGCGGCCCGATGACAAGGTCGATATGCGCCACTTCGTTGCCCTCGCCGACAAGCGCTTCGCCGATGAGAACGCGATTGATCTTTGCCATGCCGTTCCTCCTATGCCCCCAACCAAAACGCCGCGGTATCGACAAGCGTTCCGGATTGCTGACGCATAGGAAGATGTTCGAAGGCTCGCTGCCGCCTTCAGACGGAATTACCCGTCAAGTTTACGCCTCGACCCGCCCGCTTGGCCGCCGGCATCGTCGCCGGGTTTCTCAATCTCAGCTCATCGCACGCTTTCGGCCTCGCCCGGATGCCGCCCCGCCTTCTGCGGCAGGATGAGAATACAGGCAACGATGAAAACCGCGATAACTGCCGAGGCAAGCGGCCGGCTGAATGCCAATCCGCCGTGATTGACCGGCTTGTCGAGATAGTCGCCGAGTGTCGCCCCGAGCGGCCTCGTCAGGATGAAGGCGGCCCAGAACAAAAATACACGTGAGACGTTCGTGAGAAAATAGAGGCCGGCAAGCAGAGCCAGGCCGGCGGTGAAAACGAGCGCGCCTTTCTCGTAGCCGAGGCCCGACGTATCGGCCATCCAGTCGCCGAGCGCAGTGCCCAAGGTTTGAGAAAAGGTGATCGCCGTCCAATAAAAGGCCTCGACTCTCGGCCTATCCACGGTCTCGACGGAGATGGAGCCTTGCGTCCAATACCAGAAGCCGAGCGTCGCTGTCAGGCAAAGGAACAGGATCGTGGTACCGCCCGTATATCCGATTCCTAAAGAGCGGTCCGCGAAGTCCGCCATTGTCGTCCCTGCCGTAGTGGAGGCGATGATCGTCGCCCAATAAAGCCAGGGCTGAAACTTCTTCGCTGCAATTTGAAGCGCAACCAGAACCAGCAATGCCGAGAGAAAAAGCACCGTGCCGGCGAGGTAGCCCCATCGCAGAGTCATGGTCACGGCGTCGCCGCCGGTCTCGCCGAATGTCGTCGCGGCGATTTTGATGACCCAGAAGACGAGAGTGACCTCGGGAACCTTGCTCATCGTTCAGCCATTCCGAGCGCGCGCCTTACTCCGCCGCCTCCGCCACCCTGCTCCCCTCCCCCGCAAGCCGAACCGCCCTGCGCAGCACTTCAACCCCCGCGCCGGGCTTCACGGCTTCCATTGCCAAATGCCGGCGAAAGGCGCGCGCGCCGGCCAAGCCGTTGAAGAGACCGAGCGTGTGGCGCGTCATCGCCGATAGCGGCGCGCCCTCCTGCAAGCGCGCTTCGACATACGGAAGGAACGCCTCGATCGCGGCGCGGCGGCTCTCGACCGCGGGCGGCACGCCGAAGAATGCCGCGTCGACCTCCATCAGCAGCGCCGGATTCTGATAGGCGGCGCGCCCGACCATGACGCCGTCAACATCGGCAAGCTCCGCTTGCATCTGCGCGATGTCGGCGAGCCCTCCGTTGAGCACGATCGAGGTGCGCGGATAGGCGTGTTTCAGCGCACGCACCAGCGCGTAGTCGAGCGGCGGAACGGTTCGGTTCTCTTTCGGCGACAAGCCTTTCAGCCATGCCTTGCGGGCGTGTACGAAGAGCGCGTCGGCACCCGCCGCGATCACGCTCTCGGCGAACGCAAAAAGCGCATCTCTCTCCTGCTCGTCGACGCCGAGCCGGCACTTCACGGTGATCGGGATCGCCACCCGCGCTTTCATGGCCGCGACGCATTCGGCGACGAGCGCGGGTTCGCGCATCAGACACGCCCCGAATGCGCCACTCTGCACACGCTCGGATGGGCAGCCGACGTTTAGATTGATCTCGTCGTAGCCGAAATCGGCGCAGATCGCGGCGGCGCGCGCCAGGTCGCGCGGCTCTGATCCGCCGAGCTGCACGGCGAGCGGACGTTCGGCTTCGTCGAACCCGAGCAGGCGTTCGCGTTCGCCGCGCAGCACCGCGGCGGCTGTCAACATTTCCGTATAGAGCCGTGCGCGGCGCGTCAGGATGCGATGGAAGAAACGGCAATGCCGATCCGTCCATTCCATCATCGGGGCGATGCAGAACCGGTAGGTCGTCATCGCCGCCTTATAGCAGATTTGCGGTCGGCCTCGCCCTTCGATGCTTGCCGATCCGGGCAAGCCCGATTTGGCTTCGCACCCCCGGACGAGAGCGGAGGGTGATTTAGCCCGCATGCCGCGGAGCGCGCGAAGCAACGCGTCTCGACGCATGAAAGCCGTCCACCCTAACGTCGCAGCCGGGCAAGTCCGGCCATACCGTCTGGCACGCCCGCTGCTCGATTCCAGCCAAGGACGGAAATTCCGGGAAACGGCGTGCCATTTGGAACCAAGGCCGCCGGGTTTTCTCCCAGAATGGGCAACGAGGATCGAAATGAGACAGGCAGCGACACGCGAACTTTTCGATTATTGGAACCGGCTGCGCGGCGAGCGCGGCGCGCCCGAGCGTTCCGAAGTCGACCTCGCAGCCATCAGCAAGGTGCTCGCCGACACATTCCTGCTCGACATCGACGTCGCGCATCGTTTCCCGTTCCTCATGTCCGGCAGCCGCGTCAACGCGCTGTTCTGCGCCGAGCAAAAGAACCGCTCGTTTCTCGACCTCTGGTCGCCGCGCGACGTGCACAACGTCGCCGCCGTGCTGTTGACCGTGGTCGATGCCGCCTGTCCGGTCGTCGCTTGCGTCGAGGCGAGACCCGAAGGCTATGCGAAAGTCGACCTCGAAATTCTCCTCCTGCCGTTGCGCCACAACGGCTACGCGCAAGCGCGCATTCTGGGGCTCATGACCGCGGCGGCGCGCCCGACCTGGCTTGGCCTTCTGGCGGTCGATCAATTCATGTTGCGTTCGCTGCGGGCGATCGACGACCACGAATTGCCGAATCCCCCCCGATTACAGCCCCTTGCGCCGGAACCGCTCGGCGCCGCGGAAACGCGCGCACACTTAAGGGTTTTTCCAGGCGGCAAATGAGATTTGTCCGCCCAAAGCGGCCGTCTCTACGAATCCGCTAAGACAGCCTTAACTCGTGGCGTTCACCTTACGGCCTTGCTCCGGCGCGGATCAGGCATGGTCGCGGCATCATGATAGCGAAGCTCAAACCTCTCCAGAGACCGCTAGAGCGGCGTCGCCACCAGCGTGTCGCAATTGCCCTTGTCGGCCGCTACATGCTTGAAGATAAGCGCGAATTCTCCTGCCAGACGACCGATATGTCGCCCGGGGGCGTGGCCCTCGTCGCGCCGGTGCGCGGTCAAATCGGCGAGCGCGTCGTCGCCTATCTCGAGCAGATCGGCCGCATCGAAGGCAAGATCGCCCGCCACACGGAGCGCGGTTTCGCGCTGCAGCTCAACCTTCCGTTCGTCAAGCGCGAGAAGATCGCCAACCAGCTCACCTGGCTCATCAACCGCGACGCGCTCGGCATGCCCGAGGACCGCCGCCACGAACGCATCGTGCCGCATCTGCGCCACGCGATCCTGACCATCGAGGGCGACCGCGAACATGTCGTCAGGCTCATCGATGTTTCGATGTCGGGGGCGGCGGTCAGCACCCCGGCCAAGCCGGCGGTCGGCACGCGGGTCGTGCTCGGAAAGACGAGCGGCCACGTCGTACGCCTCTTCGAAGGCGGATTCGCCGTCACCTTCGACGAGATGATCACGGCGGAAAACTTCGACGAAAACATCAAGCTCTAACGAACCGCGAAGCGGCGCGTCAATAATCCTCGAGATCGAAATCGAGGATTGCCACCTGCAGCGTATGGCTGCGGCCCATTGGATCGTCGGCGGAGATAACCCCCAGATAATCGTCGCCGGAATTCAACTCGACCGAATCCTGCTTTCTCGGCCGTGGTACGATCCTGAGCTTGTCGTTCTCGAATAGCCGGCGCAGATAATCTTGAAGGACATCGCGTTCCACGGGGATCTTCATCGCCATCGCGAAGGAACGATCGCCGTCCTCGTCGTCGACGACGATCGAAGCGATGCTGCGCTCGCCGAGATGCACTTCCGCATCGTCTGGATTGCGCGGGGCCGGCAGCACGCGAAGGCTGTCGTTGCCGAAGGAGGCACGTAGAAACGCCTGCAATTTGCGCAATTCGATCTTGTCCAAGATCACGCCTCCATTCGTTCCAGGCCGCGCAAGTGCAAGGCCCCGGTTCGCCTATTCCCGCTTGGCGGCGAGAATCTGGTCCATGGTGCGCGCCGGCTCGGCGCAACCCGCTTCGCCGACGACGCGCGCCGGGACGCCGGCGACGGTCTTGTTGGGCGGCACCGACCGCAACACGACGGAGCCCGAGGCGACGCGCGCGCAATGGCCGACTTCGATGTTGCCGAGGATCTTGGCGCCGGCACCGATCAGCACTCCGTGCCGGATCTTCGGATGGCGATCGCCGCCTTCGTTGCCGGTGCCGCCCAAGGTCACGTCCTGCAGCATCGAAACGTCGTCCTCGACCACCGCCGTCGAGCCGATGACGAGCCCCGTCGCGTGATCGAGAAAGATGCCCTTGCCGATCCGTGCCGCCGGATGAATGTCGGTCTGGAAGACCTCGGACGAGCGGCTTTGCAGATAAAGCGCCAGGTCGCGCTGCCCGGCGTTCCATAGGACATGCGCGAGGCGATGCGTGGCGATTGCATGGAAACCCTTGAAATAGAGTACCGGCTCGATGAGCCGCGTGCAGGCCGGATCGCGGTCCAAAGTCGCCATGATATCGGCGCGGAAGGCAACGCCGATCATGGGCTCGCGGCCGACCGCATCAAGATAGATCTGCCGGATGAACTCGGCCGACACTTCCTCGTTGCCCAGGCGCGCCGCGACGCGCTGGACGATCGCCGCCTCCAGGCTCGGCTGGTCGAGGACGGTAGCCGACACCCAGCCGGCAATATGCGGCTCGCGGCGCACGATTTCCTCGGCCTCGGTCCGCACCCGCGCAAAGAGCGAGTCCTTCCGATCGAGACTTGACAATCTTGCCAGCGGCGCATTGCCGAGAATCACCAGACCCTCCCGAAAGAGCGCCTTCTCCTATCATGGTTTGTGCCGCCCCGCAGCGCCTTTCGGCGCCGGGCCGACGAGCTTAGGGGCGGCTTTCGAGGAAGGCGAGAACGCCGCTCTTAAAGACCGGATCGCCGACGCTGCGATTGTGGTCGCGATCGGGGATGGAAAGCGCCCGCGCCCCCGGGATCAGGCGCGCAAGCCGGCGCGGATCGCCGGCAATATCGTCCCTGCTGCCGACCGCGACGAGCACCGGCAGGCGTAGCGCGCCGAGTTCGGCGACGCCGACTTTCCGCCTCGCGCCGCGCGAACAGGCGGCGAGCGCTTTGAGATCGCCGCGCGTCGCCTCGGCAAAAACTCGAAACATCTTGGCGCTCTCTTCTTTCACGTCCGCCGCGGAAGGCGCCTCCAAGGCCGCGGCGATCTCGGGCCCAAGCCCCGCCGACGAAGCGAGCTTGTCGCTCATGCCGCCGATGACGAGCGAGCGCACGCGCGCCGGATGCGCCAGAGCGAGAACCGCGGCGACGCGTGCCCCCATCGAATAGCCCATCGCGTCGGCCCGCTCGATGCCGAGATGATCGAGCAAATTGCGTGCGTCCTCGGCCATCAGAGGAATACCGTAGGCCTCGGGGCGATATAGCTTCTCGCTCTGCCCGTGACCGCGCGCGTCATAGACGATGACCCGCCGGCCCGCGCCGCTCAACGTTTTTACCCATTGCGGAAAGACCCAATTGACCGAATGGTTCGATGCAAAGCCGTGCAGAAGGAGGATCGGCTCCCCCTCCCCGGCCTCGATGTAAGCGATCCGCACGCCGCCCGAAGAGAATTCCTGCATGGCGGCGCGAAAATAGCAGCGGGTTGGCGCGTTGCAATGCGCGGTCGCGTCGCGGGCGGCGTTACATTTCCGCTATCCAAACGAGGCGTGCGCCCCTATGCTGCGACTTGTCACGCGGGCTTTTGACGATGGCCGACCACGGCACGCCGCATTTCCACAACCAGCCAGGCGTCGCGCACGTGCGCATCGGCGCCAAGGAATTCATGTGCATCGGCGCGCTGCCGCCCGGTGACCATCCGCACATATTCATTGACATGGGCGACGCGGACGACGTGGTCTGCCCGTATTGCTCGACGCATTATATCTATGACCCTTCGCTGGAGCACGACGCATGTGTTCCGCCCGAATGTGCCTTTGCATCGGCCCCGACCGCCTGATGCCTGATCGGCGCCCGCGGCGATGAGCGGGCACGCGCTGATCGACGGCGCCGGGGTCGGCGGATTGACAGCCGCGCTTGCTTTGGCGCGGGCCGGCTGGAGCGTGACGATCCTCGAACGCAGCCGATTGGAGAAGGAAGTCGGCGCCGGACTGCAGATCTCGCCCAACGCCAGCGCGATTCTGCGCGAACTCGACGTTTTGCCCCGCCTCGGCACGGCGGCGCTGGCGCCGCGCGCCATTCGCATCCGGCGCGGCCGTGACGGTGCGACCATCGCTCGCCTGCCGCTCGCCAATGCCGAACGGCGCTGGGGCGCGCCCTATTTGCTCGCCCACCGCGGCGATTTGCAAAGCGCGCTCCTTGATGCCGTCGCCGCCGCGCCGTCCATCCGAATCGAGACCGAATGCGCCTTCACTGGCTTCGCCGCGACGGATAGCGGTGTCACCGTCGCCGCATTGCGGGGCGCGCAATCGGCTAGCTTCGCCGCGGATCTCCTGATCGGCGCCGACGGCATGCGCTCTTTGCTTCGCGAACGGCTGAACCAGGCCGATGCCGCGGCGCGCGTGGCCCGCTATGTCGCTTGGCGGGCGCTCGTCAAATCGGATCGGCTGGCGCTCGACCTGCGCCAGCCGGAGAGCACGCTATGGCTCGGCGCCGGCGCGCATATCGTGCATTATCCGCTGCGCGGCGGCAGGATCACAAATATCGTGGCGATCTTTGGCGGGGCGAAAGCGATCGAGGCGTCCGCCGACATTTGGGCCGAACCCGGCGATCCGCGCCGAATCGCCGCGCGCTTTGCGGATTGGGACGGCCGCGTCGGCGCACTGATTGCGGCGGCCGAAGAATGGCGCATCTGGCCGCTTGTCGAGCGTCCCCCGCCGCCGATCTCGAGCGCGGGCCGCGTGGCGCTGCTCGGCGATGCCGCGCATCCGATCTTGCCCTTCCTCGCCCAAGGCGCGGCGCAGGCGATCGAGGATGCGGCGGCGCTCGCGGCCTTTCTCAAGCCCGGTTGCGACGTCGCGGCGGCGCTCGCCGCGTTCGTCGCGGCAAGGCGAGCGCGGATCGAACGCGTGCAGCGTGAATCGCGTCGCCAAGGGGTGATCTACCATCTCCCCGGTCCGCCCGCCGCATGCCGCGATCTCGCCATTCGCGCGCTGGGAGAAGAGCGGATCGTCGCCCGCTATGATTGGCTTTACGGCGGCAGGCCCATCGCGAACGCCAGCAAAAATCGCTGGTTCTCCTAAGATCCTGCGGCGAAAGAAGAACTGCCTCGCGGCGCGGCGAATTTCGCCGGTTTCATGGCCGTTTTGCATCGGCGTCGCAATTTCTGCCATTTTTCCACCGAGCTTAGAACCGACCGGCGCATGCGGATGGGCCAATGCCATTGCCAGCATCTTTGCCGGTCGCTAGGTCTTGCGTATGCAGACTTTGCGTCGCAGCGATTCTGCGCGATCAGCCAGGAGCGGGAATTGGCGATGACCGCGCACGCCATGGCTTACGAGCCGCCCGATTTGCGCACCGCGCACGTCATCGTCGTCGCCAACGAAAAAGGCGGCAGCGGTAAATCGACCCTTTCGATCCATATCAGCGTCGCCCTTTTGAAAGCCGGATTCCGGGTCGCCACGATAGACCTCGATACCCGGCAACGCACCCTCACGCGGTTTTTCGAGAATCGCGCATCTTGGGCCGCCGACGCGCCATGGAACGTCGAACTGCCCTACCATCACGCTCTCGACCGCGGCGATTCGAAGAATCTGCGCGACAACGAGACCGCGGAATTCGGCGCCTTCGCGGCGGCGATCGCCGAGGTCGAACACGAATACGAGTTCGTCGTCATCGACACGCCGGCGACCGATTCCTATCTGATGCGCCTCGCTCATTCGCTCGCCGATACGCTGGTCTCGCCGATCAACGATTCGTTCATCGATGTCGACGTGTTCTCGCGCGTGCATCACGACCGCTCGCAGCGCGGCCAAGTCGCCCAGTATGCCGAGCTCGTGCTCGAGGCGCGGCGCAAGCGCAAGCTCGTCGACCAGGGCATCATCGATTGGGTGTTGGTGCGCAACCGAATATCGTCCACACAATCGAACAATGCGCGGCAGATTCAGACGAGCCTGTCGCGGCTCGCCCTTGAATTGCAATTCCGCGCCACCGAAGGCTTGCACGACCGGGTGATCTTCCGCGAGCTTTTTCCGATCGGCTTGACGCCGCTCGACCCCATCGAGGACGCTATGCGCAGCAACGCGCTCTCCGCCTCGCAGGTCTCGGCGCGCCGCGAAGTCGACGCGCTCCTGGCGACCTTGCAATTGCCGGAGCGCAGCCGCGGCATGGCGCATCTGCAGGCACGGCACGAATGGTTCGACCGCATTTCGCGCTATTATCGCGAGATGAAAGCATGAAAGGTTGGTGTTCGTTGCGCGGCACATCCTGCTTCAAGACAGCGCCTGCGCCGCCTCCACGGCACGCCTCCAAAATTGCACCCTCGCCCTGAGGAGGCTGCGCAGCGATCGCCGCGAAGGCAAGAGACGAAAAAGCTCGGAGAACGATCATGAAGGTTTCTTTGGCCGGCTGCGCATTAGCGGCAATTCTCGCCGCGGCGCTCGTTTCGTCCGCCGCGAACGCGGCCAGCATCGGTGTCGGACCGCTGAAAATCGAAAACGCCTTCGCCCGCCCGACGCCGGGCGGGGCAACCGTCGCCGCCGGCTACGTGACGATCGTCAATTCCGGCAACACGCCCGACCGGCTTGTCTCGGTCACCTCCGACATTTCCGCCAAGACGCAGATCCACGAGATGAAGATGAACAACGGCGTGATGGAGATGCGCGAGCTGCCCAACGGCCTGCCCATTCCCGCCGGCGCGACCGTGGCGCTGAAACCGGGCGGCTATCACATCATGTTCGTCGATATCAAACACCCCGTGAAACCGGGCGACGTGATCCATACTACGTTGACGTTCGAAAAGGCTGGCAAAGTCGATGTCGCTTTCAAGGCCGCAAACAGCATGGGCGCGATGGCGCCGAGCGGCGGCATGAGCGGGATGGGCGGCATGAAGATGCAGTGATGGGGCGCGGCGCTCGATCTCTTCCCGCCGTTCAGAGCATCGGCTCTTCGCCCAAGAAACGGGCGACGTCGCGGGCAACTTCCGCTTGCATTCGAGCGCGATCGGCCGCTCCCTCGCTCGGCTCGTCCTCGCCGAAACCGGCCGCCGCCCTATCCAGATCGACGGCGGCCTGATCGCGAAGCGCGGCGTAGGTCAGCACGCGGTCGATACAGCGCTGCCGCTCGGCTGCGACCGCAGTTTCGATCTTAGCTTCGGCTGTCGATTTTTCGCTCATGGTTCGCGCTCTTCTCGGCGGATGTGCGGCTGTGGTTCTCACTTCCGTCCGCTCAATATAGGCGCCACATGGCCTTTGGCGAAAGCCTGATGGCGGGCGGCCGGAATCGAACCGTCACGGCGCATTCGCGCCGTGACGCAGCTCGGCGACGGGCAGACCCAGATTTAACGCGCGGGTCGACCGCGCCTTATCTACCGATGCCATCTGACCGTGGCGGGGACTGCGCGGACGCACCTTCCTGGAGCTCGAACCACATGGCGTTGAGGATCGAGAAAGTGCCCGCAAATCCGACGCCGAGAATCCATGCAAAATACCACATGCGCCCCATCCTTAGTAGGTGCTTGACGGATTGTCGGCGACATAGGCGAGCGTCACGCGGCCGCGCAGCACACGATAAACCCAGGCCGTGTATGCAACAACGACGGGTAGGAATATTATTGTCGCGACGAGCATGATCGTGAGCGTCGACTGGCTCGACGAAGCGTCCCAGACCGTAAGGCTCGACTTCGGATCGAGCGAGGATGGCAGCAGGAACGGAAATATGCTGAGGCCGGCCGTGACAATCACGCCCGCGACGCTCAACGCGCTGGCGATCAGCGCAAGCGTGTTGCGGCGTGCGCTAAGGAGCACAATTGTGGCGAGCGCTGCCATCGATGCGAGCAACGGCGCCGCAACGATCCAAGGCTGCGCAAAATAATGGTCAAGCCAAGTGCCGTTGCGGGCAACTTCTTTGAGCAGCGGATTGGACGGCCCGTCCTGTACGATATGACCGACGATGGAATAGGCCCGGATACCGACGGAAACCCAAATGCCGGCGGCGGCAAACAGCACCAGCGTAATGAGAGCGGAGAAACGCGCATAAGATGCGGCGCGCGAGGCGATCGGTTCATCGGCTTTGAGCGCCAGGTAGGCACCCCCATGCGTCACCAGCATGCTCACGCTCACGAGCCCGCAAAGAAGCGCGAACGGATTCAATAAGCCGAAAAGCGTGCCTTCGTAGGTCATGCGTAAGGTGTCATCGAAACGGAACGGCACGCCTTGGATGACGTTGCCGAAGGCGACGCCGAAGACGAGTGCGGGAATAAGCCCGGCGATGAAGAGCACCCAATCCCAAGTGCTGCGCCATGTCGGATTGGCGATTTTTGAGCGGAACTTGAAAGCGACCGGCCGCAAGATCAAAGCGCAGAGCACCAGGAACATCGCCAGATAGAAGCCGGAGAAGGCAACGGCATACAGCGGCGGCCAGGCGGCGAAGATCGCGCCGCCGCCAAGAATGAACCATACTTGGTTGCCTTCCCAAACCGGACCGACCGTATTGATGACGACCCGCCGCTCCGGATCCGTGCGCGCGACGAAGGGAAGCAACGTCGCCACGCCGAGATCAAATCCATCGGTGACGGCAAATCCGATGAGCAGCGTGCCGAGCAGCGTCCACCAGATGAGGCGCAGCGTTTCATAGGTGAGCACAGCGTGTCCTTTCTCTATTCGGCGGCGGCCGGGGCAGCCATCGCGATGGACTTTGCCGATACGTCTGGCCCGACGAGCGCCGGCCCAAGGCGGATCGTCTTGACCATGAGATAGATCTCGACGACGAGGAGAGTCGAATAGAAAAGGATGAACCCGACGAGCGTGATTAGCACGTTGCCGGCCGAGAGCGACGAAACGGCAAGAAATGTCGGCAGTACCCCCTCGATGACCCAAGGCTGGCGGCCAACTTCCGCAACGAACCATCCGAGCTCGGAGGCGACCCACGGTAGCGGCAGAACCAAAAGCGCAACGCGCAGAAACGTCGGCGAAGAGGTGAGTTGCCGCGAGGACGCCAGATAGAAGGCGACGGCGAAGAGGACTATGAAGAAAAGGCCAAGCCCGACCATGATTCGAAAGCTCCAGAAGAGGGGCGAAACGGCGGGCACCGTGCTCCACGCGGCCGCAAGCACATCGGCGTTGGTCGCGTTCAGAATATCGGGCCGGAATCTCTTGAGCAGCAGCGCATAGCCGAGATCGTCGGCGTGCGCCGTAAGCGCAACCCTGGCGCCGGCATCGGCCCGATTGGCGTGCAGTTTCTCGAGCGCGTCGTAGGCGACAAGACCCGCGCGAATGCGCGTTTCCGCGCGCGCCACCAGTTCATCGATGCCCGGCACCGTAGTGTTGATCGAACGCGTTACGATGAGCCCCAACATCCAGGGCACTTCGATGTCGTCGTCGGTTCTATGTGTCGCTTGGTTCGGCAATCCGAAGATCGTAAACGAGGCCGGAGCTTTTTCGGTATTCCACATGGACTCGATAGCGGCGATCTTCATCTTCTGATTCTCACCTGCCGTGTAGCCGCTTTCGTCGCCAAGCACGACCACGGAGAGCGCTGCAGCCAAGCCGAAACTTGCCGCCACCGTCATCGAGCGTTTGGCGAGTTCGACATGCCTGCCGCGCAGCAGATAGTAAGCGCTAATCGCCAGCACGAAGACTGAGCCGGTGACATAGCCGGCGCTCACCGTGTGCACGAACTTGGCTTGCGCGACCGGGTTGAGGATCACCGCCGAGAAATCCGTGACCTCCATGCGCATCGTGTCGGGATTGAAGCGGGCGCCGACCGGATGCTGCATCCAGCCGTTGGCAATGAGGATCCACAGCGCCGAAAGGTTCGAGCCAAGCGCCACGAGCCACGTAACGGCAAGATGACCGACCTTCGAGAGCTTGTCCCAACCGAAGAAGAACAGGCCGATGAAGGTCGCCTCGAGGAAGAAGGCCATGAGACCTTCGATCGCCAGCGGCGCCCCGAATACGTCTCCGACGTAATGGCTGTAATAAGCCCAGTTCATACCGAACTGGAATTCCATCGTAATGCCGGTCGCCACCCCCATGGCGAAGTTGATGCCGAAAAGCAGGCCCCAAAACTTGGTCATCTGCCGCCAGATCTCGCGGCCCGTCATGACGTAGACGCTCTCCATGACGCCGAGCAAGATGGACAGCCCGAGCGTCAATGGCACGAACAGGAAATGATACATCGCCGTCAGGCCGAATTGAAGGCGCGAGAGCTGCACGACATCCATTGTGTTCACGGTAGCGGACCTCTCGATGGAGCGTTGTCGGTGCCCATCAGCCTGACGAGGATGCCTCGAGCGTCGATTTTCGGAGGGTTATCGAACACAAACCAGCCCGCAGCGAGGATCGCCATCAACTTTACGGCGGTGACCAGCGCGACGTCACGAAATAGGTGATGCTCAAGCATAAACCCAATATCGGGGAGGTTTTGCGCCGCGCTTTGATCTGAATCATGTCCAACCGAGGCTGCCGCGCATTTTACCCGGCACTGCCGTCGACAAGCGGAAGTGAATGAAATGCCCTACCCCTCCATCGAAGATCTTCCTGACCCCGTCCGTGAATATTTGCCGCCGCATGCGCAGGAGATCTATCGGGGTGCATTCAACAGCGCCTGGGATCGCTATGCCGATCGCGGCGCTGAGCGCGAGGAAGTCGCGCATCGCGTCGCCTGGGCAGCCGTGAAACGGCGATATCGCAAAGTCGGCGAGAAGTGGGTCGAGAAATAGGTAAAAAAACAGGCGCGACGGCGATCTTCGGATCGGCAGTGAACGGCGCGCTGTTGCCGCCGGATTCACGCCTCCATGCAGGTGCCAATGGCTCCGAAGTTTTCCGTCGCCTCGTCGCGGAAATGCGCAAGCGTTCTATAAACAAGGATCTTCATTCCGCTGGCGACCATGAAGAACGCCAGCGCATAAACCCAGACCAGCAGCGCCAGCTTCCATCCGATCGGGGCCATAAACCAGCCGTAGACAACCGATAACGTCCCGGCGATTTGCGTGCATTCACAGGGCAGGATGAGCTTCCAGCTCGGCAGCGGCCGCTCCCAGATGGCACCCTTGTTGCGGGTGAGATAGATTGTCATGTGCCCGGCCACCAGCAGCTTGAGGAAAACCACCGACTGCACGACTGCCGGTGCCAGATGAAAATAGTCGCGGGCAATCCAGAAGATTCCAAAGCTGGCAAAGACGCCGACCGTGCCGAGCACCGAGGCAACGACGAGTACACGCTTCATGTCCCAACGGGTCGGCTGCAAGGCCACCGGCGCATTGTCGTACGCGATCATCATAATCGGGACGTCGTTAAGCAATGCCAAGAAGACGATCATCACTGCCGTGACGGGATAGAAGTTGAAGA
The DNA here is from genome assembly GCA_030038595.1 of Methylovirgula sp. Taxonomy (GTDB): domain Bacteria; phylum Pseudomonadota; class Alphaproteobacteria; order Rhizobiales; family Beijerinckiaceae; genus Methylovirgula. The sequence continues at coordinate 530 of JASHSW010000035.1, read as the reverse complement.
TAAGGATGCTCGCCGTCATGAAAAGGAGAACACGGGTCGTCTCGGCAATTCGATAGATGGCATATCCGGTCATCCGCTCGAAGATCTGGCGGGCCTGTTCGATCGCGCGGGTGATCACCGAGAGGCCGGGCGCCGTTAGCACCAGATCCGCCGCTGCGCGTGCCGCATCGGTTGCACCGCTGACAGCAATCCCGACATCAGCCTGCTTGAGAGCCGGCGCATCGTTTACGCCATCGCCAGTCATGCCGACGATATATCCGGCGCCCTGAAGCGCCTTTACGATTGCGAACTTGTGCTCGGGAAAGACACGGGCAAATCCGTCCGCTGCGACGATGGCAGGGAGGCGATCGGCAGGCGCATCCTTGCCGAACACGCTGTCGGCGACCACGATGTTCTCGCCAAGGCCGACCTCCTTGGCGATCTGCCGTGCGATCGCTTCGTGATCGCCGGTCACCATTTTGAACTTGAGTCCCATGGCGCGCGTTGCGGCGATTGTTTGCGCGCAGTCCTCGCGCGGCGGATCGAACAGA
>JASHSW010000244.1 GCA_030038595.1 Methylovirgula sp. | reverse complement strand
GACGCGAGCCCAACCGGCCGCCAAATCTTTCAATTGGCAGAAGACGTGCCCCTTCCTCGATTTTCTTGGGCGCCTCGGAGCCGCGCGCCCCAATTAAAAGTTCTCCATCCGGGGCGACGGTTCATTGATAGAGCGACACGATCGCCATACGTAACAATCAATTGGCGTGTTTGCGGAAATCGCGCCAGGGTACCCGGAGCTGTATCAATGAAGATATAGCTTCGTTTGGCTTAAGGGAGGAACACATGGCCAAAATCATCTGTGTTCTCTATGACGACCCCATCGACGGTTATCCCCCGAAATACGCTCGGGATAGCATTCCCGAGATCAAATCCTATCCGGGCGGTCAGACCGCTCCGACCCCACAGCGCATCGACTTCAAACCGGGCGAACTGCTCGGCAGCGTCTCCGGCGCGCTGGGCCTGAAGAAATGGGCGAAAGACAACGGCCACGAGCTGGTCGTCACCTCCGACAAGGAACCGCCCAACTCCAAGTTCGACCGCGAGCTGCCGGATGCGGACGTGGTGATCTCGCAGCCTTTCTGGCCGGCCTATATGACGGCCGACCGTTTCGACAAGGCAAAGAAGCTGAAGCTGATCATCACCGCTGGAATCGGCTCGGATCACACCGATCTCGAGGCCGCGAACAAACATGGCGTAACCGTCGCCGAAGTCACCTACTCGAACAGCATCAGCGTGGCCGAGCACGTCGTGATGATGATTTTGAGCCTGGTGCGCAACTACATTCCCTCACACGACTGGGTGCGCAAAGGCGGCTGGAACATCGCCGATTGTGTCGAGCGCGCCTATGACCTCGAGGGCATGCATGTCGGCAGCGTCGCCGCGGGACGTATCGGCACCGCCGTGCTGCGCCGGCTGAAACCGTTCGACGTGAAGCTGCACTATACCGATCGCCACCGTCTCCCGGCTAATGTCGAGAAGGAGCTCGGTCTGACGTTCCACGAAAACATGGAAAGTCTGCTCAAGGTCTGCGACGTCGTCACGCTCAACACGCCGCTCTATAAAGAGACGGAACACATGATCAACGACAAGACGTTGGCGCTGATGAAACGCGGCACCTATCTCGTCAATACGGCGCGCGGCAAACTCTGCGACCGCGACGCGATCGTGCGGGCGCTCAAGAGCGGCCAGCTCGCGGGCTATGCCGGCGATGTCTGGTATCCGCAGCCGGCGCCCAAGGACCACCCGTGGCGCACCATGCCGCACGAGGGAATGACGCCGCATACCTCCGGTACCACCCTCTCCGCGCAGGCCCGCTACGCGGCCGGCACACGGGAGATCCTGGAATGTTTCTTCGCCGGCAAGCCGATCCGCGACGAATACCTGATCGTCCAGGGCGGGCATCTCGCCGGCACGGGCAAACATTCCTACAAATTGGCGAGCTGAATCGCACGAGGCGACGGAAGGCGGCGCGAGCCGCCTTCCGTGCTGTTGAAATTCCCGAAGGACAGGTCCTCGCCCTACTTTCCGGTCAGCAGCAGAATCTTCCCGACATGGGCCGAAGATTCCATCAGCTCATGCGCCTGGCGCGCATCTTCGAGCGGGAACGTTGCATGGATCACCGGCTTTACTATACCCCCTTCGATGAGCGGCCAGACTTTTTCGCGCAGAGCTGCGGCAACGGCGGCTTTCTGCGCTAGCGTGCGGGAGCGCATGGTCGACCCCGTCAGTGTAAGGCGCTTCAGCATCAACGGCATGAAATTGAAATGCTCGACAATGCTCGACTGCAGAAATGCAATTTGCACCAGCCGCCCTTCGAGCGCCAAGATCGCGAGGTTCCTTTTGATGTATGTCCCGCCGACCATGTCGAGGATGACATCGACGCCGCGTTTTTGGATGCGTTTCACTTCCTCGACGAAATCTTCGCGCTTGTAGTCGATCGCGTAATCGGCGCCGAGCGTGCGGCAGAAGGCGCATTTCTCGGGGGAGCCAGCGGTGACGACGACCGTTGCGCCAAACGCCTTGGCAAGCTGGATCGCAGTCGTGCCGATGCCGCTCGAGCCGCCGTGGATTAAAATCCATTCGCCGGGCTTCAACCGGCCGCGCGTGAAGACATTGTCGAAAACGGTGAAAAACGTCTCGGGTATGCCCGCTGCTTCGATCGCGCTCAGGCCGCGCGGCACGGGCAGGCAGAGCGGCGCTTCGGCAAGCGCATATTCGGCATAGCCGCCGGAGCCCAAGAGCGCGCAGACCACCTCGCCGGGCCGTAACCCCGTCACGCCTTCGCCGAGCGCCACCACGCGGCCCGCGATCTCCATACCGGGCACGTCGCTCTCGCCAGGCGGCGGCGGATATTCGCCGGCCCGTTGCAAACAATCGGGCCGGTTGACGCCGGCGGCGACCACTTCGATCAGTACCCTACCCGGTCCCGGCTGCGGCACGGGCGCTTCGGCGATGCGAATCACCTCCGGGCCGCCGGCGCCGTCGAAGACCGCCTGTTGCATCGCTTTGGGCAACGTCATGCTCGATCTCCGTTGGCGTCCTACGCCGCCATTCTTGTACATGATCGAGACGAGGCGTGGCCACAAAGATGAAGCCGCATCGTTGAGGCGGCCGCCGAACGGCGCGGCAGGCAGGAACGATAGAGTCCCGGAATCGTTGGCGCAGTGCGGCACAATTGCGTCTCGGTATCAGCATGGCTGCGGTCGATCGGGAGTGGCGGGCGGCGGCCGCGAGGCCTATGGTTCTCGCCGCCCTTTCGCTCATTCTCGCCTGGTCGCTGATGCATAACGGTCCGAAGCGTGATGTGCCGGGAAAGATCGGATCGTCCCCTTGCGTCAAGCCGGCGCGTCCGAATTTTGTCGAGATCCTGCGAGGGCTTTACAACAAGATGAACGACGACCGCCTTCTGGCGGTGGCGGGCGGTCTCGCCTTTTTTGGCCTCTTGGCCCTTTTCCCGGGCATTGCGGCATTCGTGGCGCTTTACGGCCTCTTTGCCGACTGGTCGACCATCAACGGCAATCTTGGCACCCTGACTTTCATGCTGCCGCATGGTTCCGCCGAAATCATCGCCGATGAGGTAAAACGCGTCGCCGCGCAAGGAAACGGCGCCCTTGGAATCAAGTTCTTCGTCAGCCTAGTGATCGCGCTGTGGAGCGCCAATTCGGGCATCAAAGCGACGTTCGATGCATTGAATGTCGCCTATGGCGAGCAGGAGAAGCGCGACTTTATCGCGCTTAATCTTCAATCCCTGTTCTTCACGCTTGCCGCCATTGTCGGCTCGATTGCCGCGTTCCTGGCGGTGGTCGCGGCGCCCGTGGTATTCCGATTTTTGGGGTTCGGCAGTGTGGAAGCGACGATCAACATCGTTCGCTGGCCGTTGCTCGCTGGCATCGTTCTCCTGGGACTTTCCGTTCTCTACCGCTTCGGGCCGAGCCGCGCGGCGCGGAAATGGCGCTGGATTACCTGGGGAAGCACGGTCGCTACGCTGCTGTGGATCGCAATTTCCGTGCTGTTCTCCTGGTACGTCGCCAGCAT
>JASHSW010000034.1 GCA_030038595.1 Methylovirgula sp. | reverse complement strand
TGTACTTGACGCTGCATTGCTTCTCGATCGATTCGGCGTTCGCCGCGCCTGCAATGCAGAGACAGGCGATCAACGCCGTAAATGCCAACCCCGGCCGCCAGACAAATTGAACCATGACTGCCCTCCTGACCCTCGGCTGCCCGGTCTGGCGGCAAGTCCGCCCGGCCGCCTCCAAATTCTCGGTTCGCCGTTCACCGCATGGCGTAAAGATCTAAGCAGCGATCCGTGATTGGGTCAATCGCGCGACTCCGTCTGTAAATTTGCAGATTTGCGACGCAACAGCGTTTGTGCGTGCCGGAGAAAACACGGGCGGTTGGAACTTCGGGTTGCGCCGCGGCGCGCGTTGCAAAAGCGCGCCGCGGAGGCCTGCCGTCGCGGGGATCCGCCGATACTGCCCGAACGTCCGTTTCGACCTGTCGTCCTTGGACGGGCCAAGGAAGATCTGGCAACGAATGCTCAACGACCTCTTGCCAAGATGCCGAACTTGATGCGGAGCCGGTCGTGCGCGAAGTCAAGAAACATCTGATTTCCTCGGGCTTTTCCTTTTTCCGGAGGACGGGGCTGCATCGGCTTGCGGCGCCCTTCACGCGTGGGACAGGAGCGATCCTGATGTTCCATCAGGTACGGCCCTGGATCGAACGCGATTTTGCGCCCAACCGTTTCCTGGAGATCACCCCCGAATTTCTCGATGCGGTGCTCACCCGCCTAACCGCGCGCGGCTTCACCATCGTTTCGCTCGATGCAGCCCTGAACGGGATGGGCAAGGGGAGAGAGCGGCCCTTTGCCGTTCTTACTTTCGACGACGGCTACAAAGACACGCGCGACTTTGCGCTGCCGATCCTGGAAAAGCACCGTGCGCCGTTCACGATGTATGTCACGACCGGATTTGCCGACCGCACCGCGCGCCTCTGGTGGATCGAGCTCGAAGAGGCGATCCGCAGATTGCCGCGGATCGAAATCGAGATTGGCGGCGCCAAGCTTGCCTTGCCGAGCGCTACGACCGCGGAGAAATCCACGGCGTTCGCCGAGATCTATCGGCGCTTGACCGAGATGCCGGAGCAAACGCTGCTCGACGTAACCGGCAGGCTCGCCGCAAGTGCCGGCATCGAACCCGCCACACTCGTCGAGGAGCTCTGTCTCGATTGGACCGGAATCGAAACGATGGTCCGCAACGATCTCTGCACGATCGGCGTGCACACCTTGACCCATCCCCGCCTGGCCAAGCTCGGCGAAGCGGCGATGCGGCGTGAGCTTGCCGGGAGTCGGCGCCGGATCGAGGCGCAGATCGGCCGGCCGGCCACGCATCTCGCGTACCCGCTCGGCAACCGCGCCGTGGCGGGCGAACGCGAATTCAAGGCCACCGCCGACCTCGGATTTGCGAGCGCGGTCACGACGCGTCCGGGCATGATCTTTCCGGCGCACGCCGCGCACAGAACCGCGCTGCCGCGCGTATCGATCAACGGCAACTGGCAATCGCTCGATTTCGTCGAAATCTTGCTTTCCGGCCTGCCGTTCGCGCTGTGGAACAAGGGCAGGCGGGTGGCATAAGGCAGCCCGTTTCTTGCACGGCCGCGATTGTGTTACGTTGCCGCCGCAATCGAACGTGCGGCATCCCGATGCTTCGAAAGCCGTAAAACAGGAGGAAAACGATGCTCTACAAATTATCTTTGGGTGCGGCGCTGATTACCGCCGCTATCTATTCCTCGGCGGCACTTGGGCAAGCCACGCAACCGCCCGCACAATATTTCGCTCCGGGCGTCTATATGGGCCACCATGTTTGCGGGGCCAACAAGAAAATGGCCCATTGCCCGATGACCCATCACTCCATGGGTCACATGGCCTGCAAAAATGGGAACAAGAAATCCGGCCACTGCATGCACTGAGCTCCTGGTTGGCCCGGCACTTCGCCTTCGGACGCCGGCCGAGGGCGAAGCTCTCCGCGATGCTCAATCCTGCCGTTCCATCCATTTGATGAGCGGCATCATGGGCAGGACCCAGGCCATGCCGAGTACGGCGTAGCACAGGGCTTGGAGGAGGCCGGGCGCCTGTCGCAGGGGCCGCGCCTGGGCGAGCGCCATGGCGATGAGGGCATAGGCGATGACGAAAGCGAGCATCAGGACCGAGCCCACGAATTTGCGCCGGCTCTTGCGCATGGTCCCTCCGAAATGCCGCGACCGGATGCGCCTCGACAGGGCGCCGGCTCTATGTCTAATCCCAATTTCGCCGGATCCCCAATTCACAGGACATCATGACCGAAAGCGCGCTCCTCCCGGCCGCGGCAAAAGCTCCGGCGGTGGTTTCCGCCGACCGCACCGCCCTGCGGATCTGGCTCTACGGCGTGGCGGCGCTGGTCTTCGCCATGGTCATCGTCGGCGGCGCGACGCGGCTCACCGAATCCGGCCTGTCGATCACCGAATGGCAGCCGATCCGCGGCGTGCTCCCGCCATTGAGCCACGCAGATTGGATCAGAGAGTTTGATCGATATAAGGAAATTCCGCAATATAGGGTACTATTTTCAAATCTTGATTTAAGCGGTTTCAAATTCATCTTCTTTTGGGAATGGAGTCATCGGCTGCTGGGCCGGCTGATCGGGGTGGCGTTCGCGCTGCCGCTTGCGATCTTCTGGGCGCGCGGCGCGCTGGCCGGCGCGCTGAAGGTGAAACTTCTCGGCGTTTTGGCGCTTGGCACGATTCAGGGCATCGTCGGCTGGTGGATGGTCGAATCTGGCCTCGTCGCCCGCGTCGAGGTGGCGCAGCAGCGGCTGGCGATCCATCTTCTGCTGGCTTCGCTTAGCTTCGCGGCGCTTATTTGGATCGCTGCCTCGCTTGCGCCGCACACCGAGGAACGTCCGGCGCGCTGGCAGCCTATTCTGGCGCTCGCGGTCTTGTTCGTTACGTTCGTCCAGATCTTCTTAGGCGCGCTGGTCGCCGGACTGCGCGCCGGACGCGTCTATAATACATGGCCGCTGATGGACGGCGGCCTCGCGCCGCCCACCGGCGTGTTGACGGCTCTGCATCCCCTTTGGCGCAATCTCACCGACAACGTCGCCACCGTGCAGTTCCAGCACCGCATGGTCGCTTATACGCTGTTGGCCCTGGCCATCGCCCAGGCAATCGCCAGCGTGCGTTTTGCCCGGGGTAGCCGCGCGGCGCGGCGCGCCATCGGCTTCGTCCATGTTGTGGCTCTGCAGGTGGTGCTGGGGATTACCGCGCTGCTGCTTGCCGTGCCGCTTTGGGCGGGGCTGTTGCACCAGGCTTTCGCGATGGTGGTGCTGGCTTTTGCCAGCGTGAACGCGGAGGCACTGACGAGAGGCAGTTTTGCGCCCGTAAAAGACCCGTAGCGGGATCCGGTGAATCTTATGGTATTATAATACCACTATCGAGAATTTGCTGTTTTCTCGGCTTTTTTGATGCGGTCCGTTTGACGAAATCGCCGATTTTGCGCTAGAAGCGGCGCCTCGGCGCGCCCGCGCTGCTTTCCTCTCGAGCCTCGCATGTTCGGCAAGACCCATTCGACCAAGACGGCCGAGATCGACAAACAGTGGATCGTCATCGACGCCACGGGGCTCGTCGTCGGCCGGCTCGCCTCGTTGATCGCGCTCAGGCTGCGCGGCAAGCACAAACCGTCGTTCACGCCGCATGTCGATGACGGCGACAACATCGTCGTCATCAACGCCGAGAAAGTGGTATTCACCGGCCGCAAGCGCGACGACAAAGTCTATTATCACTATTCTGGCTTCCAGGGCGGCATCAAAGAGCGCACCCCGCGGGTCACCCTGGAGGGCAGATTTCCGGAGCGGATCATCGAGAAGGCGGTGGAACGCATGTTGCCGCGCGGGCCGTTGGGCCGCAAACAGCTCGGCAATCTGCGCGTCTACAAAGGCGCGGAGCATCCGCACGCCGCGCAGAACCCGATGCCGCTCGACGTGGCAAGCCTCAACCGCAAGAACGCGAGGCCGTAATGTCCGATACGTTTTCCTCGTTCGAAGAGCTGCAGGGAGCGGCTCCGCAACCGGCGCGGCCGGTTTACGTCCAGAAGCTCGACAAACAGGGGCGTGCTTATGCGACCGGCAAGCGCAAGGATGCGGTGGCGCGCGTCTGGATCAAGCCCGGCACCGGCAAAGTGATCGTGAACGGGCGGCCATTCGAGGTCTATTTTGCGCGGCCGGTCCTGCGGATGATTCTGCAGCAGCCGCTCGGGATCGTGAAAAGGGTCGACCAGTATGACGTGACGGTCAGCGTCGCCGGCGGCGGCCTTTCGGGACAGGCCGGCGCCGTGCGGCACGGGCTTTCCAAGGCGCTCAGCCATTATGAGCCGGAGTTGCGGCCGATCCTCAAGCACGAGGGATTTTTGACCCGCGACTCGCGCGTCGTCGAGCGCAAGAAATACGGCAAGAAGAAAGCCCGACGCAGCTTCCAGTTCTCAAAGCGCTGATCCTTCGGGCAAAGTGGGTTCCCGGCGGGACCGATCCACGGACTTGATCCGGGGGAAGCGCCGGATCCGGAAATCAAGTTTTTTGTCTAGGGTCTGTTCGCCCGGATTTTCGCTCATCGCGGCGGAGAGCCCCTATATGGGTAGGCCATGAGCGCACGAATTTTCATCGACGGCCAATCCGGCACGACGGGGCTCGGCATTGCAGAGCGGCTCGCCGCGATCCCGGCGATCGAGCTCGTCCGGCTGCCGGAGGAGAAGCGCAAGGATCCGGCGGCGAAGGCCGCGCTGTTGCGCGAGGTCGATCTCGCCATCCTTTGTCTTCCCGATGCGGCCGCGAAGGAAAGCGCCGCGCTCGTCGCCGAGCTCGGGCAATCGGCGCCGCGCCTGCTCGATGCATCGAGCGCGCATCGCGTCGCGCCGGGCTGGGTCTACGGTTTTCCGGAGCTTGCCGACGGCCAAACGGAGAAGATCAGATCCGCGGCAAGGGTTTCCAATCCCGGCTGCTATGCGACGGGCGCGATTGCGCTCTTGCGGCCGCTCGTCGACGCGGGTCTCGTGCCCGCCGATCATCCGCTCACCATCAACGCAGTCTCCGGCTATAGCGGCGGCGGCAAGACGATGATTGTCGATTACGAATCCGGCATCGCGCCCGATTTCGAGCTCTACGCGCTCGGCCTGGAACATAAGCACGTCCCGGAGATCGTCGCGCATGCACGGCTCGCGCGCCGGCCGATCTTCGTTCCGAGCGTCGGCAATTTCGCGCAAGGCATGCTGGTCTCGATCCCCCTGTTCCTCGATGCTCTGCCGGGCGGGCCGAAGGCAGCCGATTTTGCCGCGGCGCTCGCGGCGCGCTACGTAGAAAGCGAGTTCATCCGCGTCTTGGCCGCCGACTCGCAGGATCGGCTCGAGGCGCAGTCGCTCAATGGCAGCAACGCGCTTGAACTGCACGTCTACGGCAACGAAGCGCATCGCCAGGCTCTGCTCGTCGCCAAGTTCGACAACCTCGGCAAGGGTGCCTCGGGGGCGGCCGTCCAAAACCTCGGGCTGATGCTCGGCCTCGACGTGGCGCCGTGAGCGGCTTGTCGCGACACCTTTGGCAGACCCGCGCGCCGCAACGCGGTACAGACGATTGCAAGGACGCGCCCGGCAAGACGCGCGGACGAACCACGATGAGCCGGCTGGCAAGCGGGCTTAGAGCCCGGGTTTCCAGGCGACGATCTCCTGGCGCTGTTCGCCGAGAAAGTCGCCGCCGAGGGTGAGTACATAGCCGGGCTTCAGATAGCGCGGCGGTTTGCGCGCCATGCCGACGCCGGGCGGCGTGCCGGTGACGATCACGTCGCCCGGTTCGAGTTCGATGAAGCGGGAGATATAGGAGACGAGGTGCTTCACGTTGAAGACCATCGTCTTGGTGTTGCCGGTCTGCATTCGCTCGCCGTTGACGTTGAGCCAGAGATTCAGTCCCTGCACGTCGGGAATTTCATCGGCGGTGACGAGCCAGGGGCCGAGCGGGCCGAAGGTGGGGGCGCTCTTGCCCTTCATCCATTGGCCGGCGTGTTCCAATTGGAAGGCGCGTTCGGAAACGTCGTTGGCAAGGCAAAAGCCGGCGATGTGGTCGAGTGCGGCTTCTTCCGCCACGTAGCTCGCCCGCTCGCCGATGACGACGCCGAGCTCGACTTCGAAGTCGAGTTTCTCGCTGTTCTTTGGGGCGATGATTGGATCGTTCGGGCCGCTCGCGCAGTTCGGCGCTTTGCTGAACAGGATCGGCTCTTTCGGAATAGGCGCGCCGGTCTCCCGGGCGTGATCGCTGTAGTTGAGGCCGATGCCAATGAAATTGGTGGGCTTGCCGACCGGCGGCCCGAGCCGGGGCGTGCCGCGCACGAGCGGCAGGTTGGCCGGCTTGGCGCGGCGCAATCTCGCGAGGTATTTTGCGCCGAGATATTCGCCGGCAAAGTCGGGGACGAGGCCGCTTACGTCGCGAATCTTGCCTTCGGCATCGATGAGGCCGGGCTTTTCTTTGCCTTTCGCCCCATAGCGGACGAGTTTCATGCGTTTTCCCTGACCTTTGCCGCCGACCTGCGATTCTTTAGCCCGTTGCGTTGAGGCCGTCGAGGCGAAGGCTCGCTCTTTACGCCCGGCCGCCGCGCGAAAGCAAAAGAAAATCAAAAGGATGGTTAGGACGTTTCGTTAAGTTTCAGCTCTTTACGCGCACGTATTCGCCGGGTGCGTCGCAAAGCGGCGTAGATTTGCGCCCGCCGGGGGCGCGCGCCGGCACCTTTTCCGGGGCGAGCTTGCCGATCCAGTTCGCCCAGTCCGGCCACCAGCTGCCTGGATGTTCGACCGCCCCTTGCAACCAGCCCTCGAACGTGCCGCCCGGACGCCGGCCCGTCCAATATTGGTACTTCGCCTTTTTGGGGGGATTGACGACTCCGGCGATATGCCCCGATCCGGCGAGCACGAAGCGGACATCGCCGCCGAAGAGTTGCATCCCCGCGAACACCGATTTTGCCGGCGCGATATGGTCCTCGCGGGTGGCGAGACTATAGATCGGCACCGTCACCTCGGAGAGATCGAGCCTCTCGCCGTCGATCACCATCTCGCCTTTGGCTAGCGCGTTCTCGAGATAGCAATTGCGCAGATAAAAGGAATGATTGGCGGCAGTCATCCGCGTCGAATCGGAATTCCAGGTCAGGAGATCGAAGGGCAACGGCGGCTGGCCGCGCATATAGTTGTTCACGACAAAGGACCATATGAGGTCGTTCGGACGCAGCATGTTGAACACCGCCGCCATCTTTGCACCGTCGAGATAGCCCTTCTCGGCCATGCTCTCTTCGACTTGGCGGATCTGTTCCGCGTCGACGAAGACTTTCAAATCGCCGGCGTCGGTAAAATCGGTTTGCGCCGTGAAGAGCGTCGCGCTGGCGATACGCCGGTCCCGGCGGCGCGCCATCAAGGCGAGAGCGATGGCCAGCAAAGTTCCTCCGACGCAATAGCCGAGCGCGTGGACGCTCGATTCCCCGGTCGTTTTTTTGATCACGTTCAAGGCCGCGAACACGGCCTCTTCGAGATAGGCCTCGAAATCCTTGTCGCGATGCCGCGCATCCGGATTGACCCACGAGATCAAAAAGACGGTCAGGCCTTGTTCGACCGCGAATCGGACAAAACTTTTCTCGGCGTTGAGATCGAGGATATAATATTTGTTGATCCACGGCGGGATGATGAGCAGCGGGCGCCTGAAAACCTGTTCGGTCGCCGGCGCATATTGAATGAGCTCCATCAACTCGTTGCGGAAGATCACCTTGCCGGGCGTCGTCGCCATGTTGACGCCGAGTTCGAACTTCGAGGAGTCGCTCTGCCGGATGCGCAAGCTTCCGCCGCCGGCTTTGATGTCCTCGGTGAGCAGCCCGAGGCCGCGCACGAGATTTTCGCCGTTCGAACGCAGCGTCTCGCTGAGCAGTTCGGGGTTCGTGCCGATGAAGTTCGAGGGCGAGAGCGCGCTGGCGAGCTGCCGCAGATAGAATTGCGCCTTCTGTTTGGTGTGCGGATCGATCGTGTCGGAGCGTTGGACGAGGGTCTCCGCCCAGCTCGCCGAAATCGCATGCGCCTGACGCAGAAAATCGAAGATCGGACTTTCTCGCCATTGCGGTGCGGCGAAGCGCCGATCGGCGGGATCGTACGGCACGACCGGTTTGTCGGATTCGCCCGAAAGCCGCCGCAACGTATGCGCCCAAAGGCTCAGGAAATTCGTCGACAGCGCGGTTTGCGCTTCGACCGTGCGCTGCGGATCGGCAAGCCAATATTCCGCCACGCGCCCGAAGCTTTTCGCCGCGTCGAGCACGGTGTCGGCGAAGCGGCTCGTCGCGCCCGGCTCGGGAGACTCGACGAAAGCGGCGAGCGCCTTGCCACTCTCGGCAACGAGCAACGCGATATTTTGCGAAATCCGGTCGAAATCCGGTGTCGTGGAATCGGCCGCAATCGCCGCTTCCCGGCGCCCCGGCTGGGATGCAGGCGCGTCGAGCGCAGGCCGATCGCCGCGCTTTGCCAGCCGATCGTCACGCTTCTTTCTCTTCTTTGCCATGCAATCGTCCACCTTCCCGGGCGCCATGATAGAGCTTTATTCCAAGGCTAGGAATCGCATTACTTCGCACAGCCGTCCGACGGACCGAGAAATTCCAGATGTGGTTTACCCGGCAAATCGTTGCATTTTTTTGGGGCGCAGCCCTTTTGGCGTGTCTCGGCGCGCCGCCGGCCTTCGCCCAAGAAAACCAATCGCCGGTGCCGCAGGCGGCGCAAAGCCAGCAGCACTATTGGGACTGCATCAGCCCCATTTGCACCTACGTGCAATCGAAGGAGTCCGACAAGCCGCCGCAGCCCTATGGCGGGGGCACGCCGCTCGACGTGTTCCTGAACACCAAGCTTTGGACCGACGCTCCCGAAGCCAAGCCTTTCGTGAAGGCGACGCGCCCCCCCGAGGACACGCTTCACTATCAGACGACCGGCGGCAAGGACATCGCCCGGCCGAAGCTGAAGACTTCTGCGGAGCTCCAGCAGATGGAAGACGAACTCGAGCGGGCGGGCGCCGCCGGCGATCGGGCGGCCGGCATCAAGTCGCATTTCCATGTCGAAACGAGAAAAATCGCAAAAAGGGCCGGCGAGACTTCGCACGTGCATCGATCTGCGAGCCCTTCGGCTGCGCCGCTCGGCGCCGCGGACGCGGCGAGAGCTTCACGGCAATAGATCTTCGCGTCCCTGCCAGGGGGCGCGAAAGTCCAAAATCGCGTCGGTCGGAAAATCGTAAAGCTTGCCGGTTTGCGTCCACGCCGGACCGGCCAGCATAATAATTTTCGGCGCGAGCTCTTGCGGCGGCGGCAGGCTCTGCGGATCTTCGCCGGGCATTGCCGCGGCGCGCATGCGGGTGCGCATCGGCCCGGGGTTGACCAGCATCACCTTGATCCGCGAGGTCGTCTCGGTTTCCGCCGCATAGGTGCGCGCCAGTTCGTCGAGCGCCGCTTTGGAGATCGCGTAGGCTCCCCAATAAGGGCGCGCCGAATGCGCGGCGGCCGAGGTGATCATCACAACACGGCCGGCATCGGATTGGCGCAGCGGTAGATCGAGCGCCCGGATGAGCCGCCAATTGGCGGTCACATTGACCGCGATGACTTCGTCCCACTGGCCGGGCTCGACATGCGCGAGCGGCGACAGCGCCCCGAGAATTCCGCCGTTGCCGACGAAAATATCGAGCTTCTTCCAGCGCGCGTAGATCGCCGCGCCCAGCCGGTCGAGGCCGGCGAAGTCCTTGAGGTCGCAGGGAACCAGCGTCGCTTCGCTCTTCTCGGCGCGGATCGCATCGTCGAGCTCTTCGAGGCCGCCTTGCGTGCGGGCAAGCGCGATGACATGCGCGCCGGCACGAGCGAGTTCGAGCGCGATCGCCCGGCCGATGCCGCGCGAAGCGCCCGTCACGAGTGCGATACGGCCGGAGAGGGACATTGTGCGGGGATTCGGATCGGGCCGCGCGGCCGTTCAGCCGGTCTCGGCGAGCAGCGAGAGCTGCGACTTCGTCTCGCCGCTCACGTCGGTCAGACTGGTCGGGTAATCGCCGGTGAAGCAATGGTCGGTAAATTGCGGGCGCGTCGCGTCGCGGCCCGGCTCGCCCATCGCCCGGTAGAGCCCGTCGACCGACAGGAAGGCGAGCGAATCGCAGCCGATGTAGCGGCGCATCTCCTCGACCGAGTGAGTCGCCGCCAAGGGCTTGTCGCGCTCCGGCGTGTCGATCCCGTAGTAGTCGGGATGGGTAATCGGCGGCGAAGAGATGCGGAAATGCACTTCGCGGGCACCGGCCTCGCGCATCATCCGCACGATCTTCACCGAGGTCGTGCCACGCACGATCGAATCGTCGACGAGAACGATCCGCTTGCCGGCGACGGCGGCGCGGTTGGCATTGTGCTTCAGCCGCACGCCGAGTTCGCGCACGGACTGTGTGGGCTGGATGAAGGTGCGGCCGATATAATGATTGCGGATGATGCCGAGTTCGAAAGGAATTCCGCAACTCTGCGCATAGCCGAGCGCCGCCGGCACGCCGGAATCCGGCACCGGCACAACGACATCCGCCTCGGCGGGCGCTTCGCGCGCGAGCTCCGCCCCCATGGCTTTGCGCGCGGCGTAGACAGGCCGGCCATGGACGACCGAATCCGGTCGGGCGAAATAGATATATTCGAAGATGCAAGGCCGCATCGCCCTGGGCGGAAACGGTTTGACGCTTTGCACACCCTCGCGCGAAATGACGACGATCTCGCCATTTTCGACGTCGCGTAC
>JASHSW010000243.1 GCA_030038595.1 Methylovirgula sp. | reverse complement strand
GGCTTGCCGTCGAAACTCGTCGAGCGGTAGAGCACGCGCCAGGCCGCGGCATTGAGCGGCGCGCCGGGCATCGCCTCGGCGCGAACCAGCGTGCCGGGTTTGCCGGTGACGTCGGACTGCGGCGCTTCGTAGAAGGATTGCGCGAAGGCCGTCGGCGCGAACGCGGCAAACATTGCCAATGCCAGGCCGCGCGAAATTGAAAGTGCGGCGCGGCGCATCGGATCAGAGCCCATAGACGATCTTCAACGTGCCGCTGGCGCGCAGCGCAATCGAGACGCCGTCGGGCAACAGCGAAATCTTGTCGAGCGCCGCGGAGTTGAGATGGCCCTCTAACCGGAAGCCGTCCTTCAAGGGCCGATTGAGGCGTTGGTTCGCGGCATCGAGCAGCCGCTGGTAGGCGGCCTGGTAATTAACCACCGCCTGCTGTTTGACGAGATCGACGAACTGCGGATTGCCGAGCATTTCGCCGATGTCGCTTGTCGCCGCGCTGACGGCGGCGAGATCGGGAAGTTTGAGCGTCTGCCCGTCGGCCTCGACCTGCGGGGTCGCCGCGAGATAGATCCACTGCGCGGCATCCGGAGTCTTGCCGATCAGCAGACCGACGACGATCTTGCCGTTCGACGGATAGATTTGCACGTCGCGGACGGAAGCCGCGGCTGGCGGCATCGCGGCGATCGCGTCCTTGATCTTGGCGCGGATCGCGTCGTAGCCGATATGCACCGGCAGGACGACATCGAACGTGCCGGGCGCGGCGACCTCGGTGCCGAGCGGGGGAAGCGGCGTCGGCGTCGCGGCGGGCGGCGCCTGGCCGACGAACGTCTCGGCGTTGCCGGAAAGTTCGAGCGTGCCTTCGAGCACTTTGGAAGTGGCGCGCACGCCGGCGAAGGCGGCGCTCTGCGGCGTCACTTGCAGCCAGACTTGCGGATCGTCGGAAAGCTCGATCGGCTCGAAAGCGTTCTGCCAGGCGGTCGCGGCCTTGTCGTGCAAATCGAGCTTGCGCGCCGCGGCGACCGCCCGCTCCCGGACGCGCGCCAATTGCGCCCGGATGCGCGGCTCGACGTATTTGGCGAGCGCGATCTCGCGGCCGAGCACGTGAAGATAGGGCGGCTCGCTCCAATGGAAGCCATCGCTGACATTGAGCTCAAGCGACCAGTCGCGCGTGAGCGTCGGGCGCGCCTGCGCCTCGACAGTGGCGCGCGCTTCGGTATCGCCGTGGATATGCGCGGTGAAGCGATTGGCGCCCTGGCCTTCCGCCACGCCGTAGATCGGCACCGCGCCGACGATGCGGTCGCCGCGGCCGTAGAGCGAGACGGGGCCGGTGCGCTCGACGTAGCCCCAGATGTCGCAATTGGCGTTGACCCGGAAGCCGAGCACGCGCCGATGCACGCAATTGATGCGCTCGTCGATCGTGGCGAGGCGGCGCGGAACGTCGCGCTCGATGTCGGCGGCGAGCGCCGGCAGGCCGAATTCGATGGTCGCCGAGAGGCGCGATGGCGTCGTAAGCGGCGCCGATGAATCCGGCGCAAGCGGCGGCTTTTCGTCGGCCAACGCGGGGACGGCGAGGAAAAGCAGCGCAACAAAACACGCGCGCGCGCGAAAGACGGATCGGTTGGTCATCGTGGCCTGGAACTCGTTCCAGGCCACGATAGCATCAATTCGGCGACGCGGCGATGTCGCCGGTTGCGCCCCAGCAGAGATCGGCTTGTCGGCGGCGGCATCGGGGAACGGATCGCGGCGCGCCTATCCTCGATTCATCAGCGCGACGATGTCCGGCTTTGTCAAAAATTTGCCGCCTGCAAAATGGCGATAATCGTCGGGGATCTCGGCGAGCCGGTCTTGGATGAACCGATCGCCGCACTTGGCAAGCAGGTAGAAGTAGAGGAACTTCGCGTCGATCGCTGAGCCATAGAAGGCCTGCATCTCTTCTTCGATCGGTGCTTTCCTCAATTCCTCCAAGGCTTGGCGATAGTGCCCAAGCTTGACAAGGATGGACGCTAACATTTTTTGCACAAGACACTGACAGTTGAATAGGCTTGCGTTTCTTCTCAAAAGATCCAGCGCTTCTTCAAAACGTCCTTGACGCTCAAATGCTACCGCGCGCCAATAAGCCTCTCGGCTAAAGTCCTCTCGAGTTACCGCTTGGCTCTTCGCACGGTCGAGCAACGAATAGACGGAATTCCAATCCTCATTCCGAAAAAGATCCCGGAGCTGCATGACTTCGTTCGCTTGCATCTTCTGCTAGACCTTGTTTCCACCGCATTCTTCGCTCACGAAACCCTTTGCACAACCTTCTTCTGTCGTGTGGCCACCGAGGAGGGCGCGATCCGGGTGGAATTTATGCAACGCCAACAACTCACCGCAGAATTGAAGAGCCCAATTCCATTGTTCTTGGCACTCGGCAGACATAGCAACTTGGCTGGACGATTCTTCCCCGCTTCCATCCTTTGGCGCAAACCGCCCGCCTTGGCTATCCGGCGTCCCAGCGGGCCAGCAGGTGTTGATGTTCGTCCCAATCGCCGCCCTTATCAAGCGCTCTTAAGATCTGAAAAGGGCGCCGTTTTCGAAGGCGCCCCCGCCGTTTGCGCCACTTGCCCTAACGGCACGTAGCCGTTGCCCGTCAGCGCCATCGGCTTGTTGGCGGCGGCATCGGCAAGCGGATCGCGGCCGAGCGCGGCACGCGTCTCGTTGATGGTGAGGATGCCTTTCGTCGCGTAGCTTGTGAGGATCGCCTCCTGTTGCTGCGGATCGACGGAGACCTCGGCGCTGAACGTAAATTCGAGATCCGGCGCATTAAATTCCTGGGCGAGGATGGAATCGATCAGATCCTTCACCCAGGCGAGCACTGGGGCGAGGCCTTCTTCCTCCGAGATCTCCTTCTGCGTCTCGGCCGTGGCGCGGTTCATCTGCTGGGTCAGCGCCTGCGGCGAGATCGAGAAGGCGAAGCAGACGAGGCGCGCCAGCCATTCGTCGAACGGGCTCTTTAAATCCGGCTCCTTGGTCTGGACGAAGGTCTTGGCGACGCCGCCCGGCACGAACTTGGCGCGCCGGCGCCGGCCGAGTTCGCCGTCGAAATAGGCGTCCCAATATTTCTGGTAGGAGGCGATCTGATCCGGCGTCCAGCTTTCCGGCACGCCGATCAGGCTGTCGGGGATATTTCCCTGCGTGAAATAGTCGAGCAGGAACATCTGCCGGCGCAGCGCGATGTTGACTGTCGTGATGATCTGCTCGACCGGGCTGAACCCATAGGCGCGGTTCACGCGAATGTTGCGCGGCCGATAGATCAAATCGCGCACCGAGTAATCGACGGCCGGATAGCCTTTCAAGATCTGCTGATAGGCGACGGGACAGACGATTTGTCCGTCTTCCATCGTCGGCTGCGGCGTGCGGCCGAAGTCGTCGATCACCGGCTTGATGGTCGCCCCGTCGATCGGCAGCAGCGCGGTCAAGCGGCCGCCGCGATCGCGCCTCATATAGAGCGCCGGCGCGTCGATGACGAAAAGCTCTTCGAGCAGCAGGCGCAGCCAATCGCCGAACGTATGCATGCCGTCCGGCCGCGCGAAGAACGTGCGCAGCGCCGCGGCGCGCGGATCGTTCGACTTTTTGTCGCGCGGACCGATCGTCCAAGTCTGCCTTGCGACCTGATCTTTGCGCGTCTCGATCACCAAGCGCAGCAGATCGTAGCCTTCGGCAAGCCCGCGCAAGGTCTGGAACGTGACCGGCTCGTAGATGCGCGGCGTCGTGGCGAGATTGTAGCCGGACGGATAATCCCACTGCCGGCCTGCGACATCGGGCGGCGCCAGCGGCGTGATCGGCGCAAGCGGCCCGAACCAATCGGCGCCCTGCCCCGCCGCGCCCGGCCGGCCATAGCTGACGTTGAGCTCATAGGGGCTGAGCTGCCAGGTTGGCTGGCCTTCGCCGCGTTCGTTCATCTTCGATCCCTGGAGCTGAGGCTGCGCTTTGCGCGCGGACTTGCGTTCTGCGTGGCCGAGCCGCGTCACCGGGGGCGGAACCCCTGCGTCCGCCGCTCGTTGGCCTTGGTTCGGACCGACTGGAAACGGAGCTTCGTCATGGCACTCGCGTTTCAAGAACTGGAAGCGCCAATCTACGAGGACGAGTCGAAACTACCGGCGGAAGTCGAATACCATGTGCGGACCTACCGCAAATTCGTTCATCGGATGATCTTCTTCTTCTGCGGCGTTCCGTTCCTCTTGGCGTTCGCTCTGTATTGGCTGAATTGAGCGCCTGCTCGACTGCGGACACCGGGCGCTCCGGCCTATCGCTTGACAGGATGCCTGGGATGCCGGTTAGTGCGCGCACCGAAAGGAACGCGCTCTATGCCGATCATTCCCCGATCGCCGGTGTTTGCCGCACTCGCCGCGACGCTTGCCGCGATTTTGTTGCCGCAGGCTTTGGCCGCCGCCGCGGAGAGCGCCAAGCCAATCAGCGCGCAGGAACTCGATTCCTCCATCCCCGCGCAAGATAAGATCAATCTCAAAGTGCCGCCCAACGTGCTTCGCTTCAAAGCCGTCTCGGTCGATGTGCTGGTTCATCCAAATACCAGCGCAATTACGGTCTACGGCTATACCGGTCCCGACCGGATCAGCGCCATTCCCATGAAAGGCGGCGAGAACGCGGCCGAGTGGCCGTTCGTGCGTCCGAAACTTTGGGTCAAGTGCCCGCCCGGCACTACCTATCAGATCTTCACGCTCGGCTATCGCGATTAGCGCCGGAGTTATTTTCGCGTCTCCGCCTCGCGCCGATAGAATTCAATAATGCCGGCGCCGTCGCCCATGTCGAACAGATAGGTCAGCGCCCAGATTGCCGCGTCGGCGTGATCGGGGCTGCCAGTCCCGCCGAAACCCGCCGGTGTAAACGCGCAGAGCTGGTCCTCGAGCCTCGCGAAGCGGCCCGCGTGATGCACCTGCCCTTGCGCGTAACGCACCGAGATCGGCTCGGCGCGCACCGCCTTGCCACGGCTCGCGGTGACGAGATGCACCGGCACGTTGGGATCGGCGGCATGGATCGTGGCGCGCACCATCTCGCCGCCAAAATTGGCTTCGGCGACGATACAATCGGCACGGAATTCGTGATAGGCCGTCACCGCGCGCCGCCCCCAGACCGACGGCGCCTCGCGGCAGGAACGGTCGGCGAGGATGTAACAATCGCCGTCGATGCCCCGCGCCGCCGCGACGATGCCGATCTCGTCGGCACCGAGATCGTCGCGCCCCGCCGCGCCCGACGGATCGAGCGCCACGACCACCGCGGCGCGCTCCGCCTCGGGAATGTCTTCGGGTTTGCAGCGCGCCGCTTCGATCGCCTCATAGGTCCAGAGCGCGCCTTCGAGTTCGTCGACATAAAGACCCTCGTAAAAGCGCTTGCGCTGGCGCTCCGGCAGATGCGCAAGGCTTTCGATAAATTCGGGCGCGAGGTTTTCCTTGTTGTCGCGCGGATTGACGAAGGCGCGCGCGTAATTCTCCGGATCCTCGAGCTTCTGCAACGAAATCGGATCGCGCTTGTCGCCGAACAGGAGGTTCGTCCAATGCGATTTCGCCACCGGGTTCAGATCGACATAGGCGCGCTGCGCGGCGCCTTCTATCGTCTGCGCAAGCCGCGTGAAGGCGACCAACGCAGAAGCGTAAGGAATCTGCGAAGCCTCATTGAGAAAGATGCTCACGTATTCGAGACCGAGAATCTTTTCGACGCGCTCTTTGTCGTCGAGGCCGCCGACCCAGATGCGCGCGCCGTTCGGCAATTCGAAGAATCCGTCCTGGCGATGCTCCTTCAATTTGTGGCGCGGAAAACAGAGGCGCATCACCGTGGGCAGCGTGTCGAGCGAGATCGAGGCGCGCGCCGCATTGGCGTGAAAGCGCAGAATTGCGTGGCGCGACTCGGGCGCCTTCAGCGCGCGCGCGACGATGGCACGGACGATCAGGAACGTTTTGCCGGACCGCGTGCCGCCGGCCAGGCAGGTGTAGCGTTGCGGCCCTTCGAGGAGGCGACGGGCGCGCTCCTGCGCCGGGCTGAACGACACCATGCGATCCCCCCTTGCGGCGCGGCGCAAGGCATGCGGCCAAACGAAAAGGCCACCGCGTCGCGATGGCCTCGGCGCAGATCGTGCGCTGTCGATGCGCGCGTTATGCGTCGCAGATCGTCGCAGAGTCAATCGGGCGGCGGGAGGCGATTTTGCGGATTTGCACATCGCCTCCTGCGGCCCGCGGGAGAAGGTGCATCAGGGCGGATGCGCGGTCGTGCAAACGGCTTGGCTTTGCGGCGCGAGCGGCCCCGTATTCACCACACGAACGGCACCAGCATTTTTGTGCGCTTCATATATTCCGGATACCGATCCGGAAATTGCGCGCGCATGATCTTCTCTTCGGTCTTCGCGCTCCAGACGAAGTAGACGGAGAAAAGGACGAAGGCGGGAATCCACCAAACGCTCACCAGCGCGGAACCGAGCGTCGCGAGAATGATTCCGCTATAGATCGGATGGCGCACATAGGCGTAGGGGCCGCTGGTCACGAGTTCCGGGTCCTGCTTGAGCGACATCGGCATGCCCCAGTTCCTGCCCAGATCGAGGCGTGCCCAGATCGCCAGCCCGATGCCGAGCGCGACGAGCGCGATGCCAAGATCGGCAAGCGCCGGGTTCCATATCGCATGCTCGAGGCGTGCGAAGAAATGCCGGAGGCTCGGGATTCGCAGGAGCGCGATCACGCCGAAAAGAATCAGAACGCGCGTGCCCCATGCGCTCATGTTGCGGCGCGCGTAACGCTTCGTGTCGGCGGCAAGGACGAGCCAGACGACGATGAAGAAGATCCAGATCGCGGCGAGAATCGAGGCAAAGATATGCACGGCCCGCCTTCTAGCATTCCTGCGGGAAAAAAGCAGACTGCGCCTCAAGCGGAGACGCCGCGCTCAGGGCGTCTGAAAACCGGCGCCGGAGCGGAAAGATTTCGCAATGCGTCCCAAGAGCGGATCGTATTTGGCGGCGAGATCGGCCGGATAGGAAATGACGAGGCCCTCGGTCATCTCGCCGCCATGCGAAAGCATCTGGCGCTCGTAGAAGACGCGGTCAGCGTCCTTGCCCGAGATCACAAACCAGGTCTTGCCTTGCGCTTGATAGGTGATCGTTTTGCCTGGATCGAGATTCTTGACCGTGAAGGCCTTGAATGCGGCGAGATCGAAGTCGAGGGCATTATAGGAGGCGAAGACCTCGAGTTCCGCGCCGTCCTTGGTCTTAAACGTCAACCCGTCGTCGGCGTCGGGCGGCGGTTGCGGCTCGAACATTTCAGGATAATCGACGGTCGTGCCGTAGCGATCGTTGTGATAGGTGTGCCAGATCTGCGCGGCCGCTGCGGTCGATGCGGTCGATGCGGCGAAAGCCGAGACGATCAGCAGAGGTGCGGCAATCGATGTTCTGTACACGCGGCGTTTCCTCCGTCGACAAAATCGCACCCGGTTCCGGCTTTGTCGAGGGAGCGCCGAGCTAGAATACCGCGACGTTGCGCGCGTTGAGCGCGTCGGCGAGAAAGCAAAGCGCCTTGGCGCGCTTGCGGTAGAACGTATAGGGCGCCCAGCCGCGTTTTGCGCAAAGTTTTCGCACCGAGCGGTGCCGCGCCGCATAGAGCGCCCAGAGGCTCGTCACCAGCGCCATGCCGGAATCGACTCTGCGCAATTCGCGCAGCCAGTCGAGCGCCGTTTCCATCGCGGCGATCTCCGCCGAACTAGGCCGCAGATTGGTGAAATTCTGCGCCGCCTCGCGGCTGCGCCGCTCGGCGTCGGAGAGCTCGGCCTGCGCCAAACGGTCGACCCATTCGATCGCGTGCTGCGGCCAATGTCCGCCCGGCTCGCGCGGGCCCTTGAGCCGCGGCAGCCGGTCGAGCGTCGCGAAAGCTTCGACGAGCCGCCGCCCGACGTGCTCCGCCTCCCAGCGCGCCGGGATCTCCTCGCGCGCCCCGTCGTACGGCGCTTCGAGGGCGTTGATTTTCGCGTCCATCTCAGGCGCCGTCGTCGAGAATGTTGTCGAGCAGGTTCGGCTCGGCTCCGGCAGTGACGAGCAGCAAGCGGATCAAAGCTTCGCGCGTCACGCCGCGTTTCTCGGCGGCTGCGTCGAAACGGGCGGCCGCCTCGGGCGGCAGGCGTAATGCCGCGCCCTTCGAATCGCGAAACGCCAGGCCGAAACGCTGCGCTTGGCGATGCACATTGTTGGGCGTCGAGGCGATCAGCGGATCGTCGGCGATGCGTTTGGCGGCAAACCCCTGCCCGACCAAAAATCCGAGCCGCGCGACGCGCTCGGTGGTCCAGGTCGTTTTGCGCTTTGACATCGCCCCCTCCTTGCAAGCACCAAGGCGTTATTGGGTAATATTACCTCAATGTCAACGGTAAAATTACTCAATGCGCGGCGCTCAGAATCGGTCAAACTACCGGTCATGGAATTGGAAGATGTGCTCGCCCGCGTCGAAAGCCGGCTTGCCGCGCTAGGCCTCTCGGCGCATGCCGCCTCGCAAGCGGCAAAGAAACCGGATGCGATCCGCAATCTGCGTCGCGCCGTGAAAAACGGCGACCGGCGCGGCATCACAACCGAAACGTTGGTGGCGCTCGCCCCGGTGCTGAAGACTTCGGCCGCCTGGCTGCTCGAAGGAGTCGGCGATCCGGCCAGCAATGTCGTGAAAGTGGTGGGGCGGATCGGCGCCGGGGCCGAGATTCTTCCGGAATTCGAGCAGATTCCCGCCGAGGGCCTCTTCGAAATCACCGTGCCCTTCTCGATTCCGGAAGATTCGATCGCCTTCGAGGTCGAAGGCGAAAGCATGTGGCCGCGCTATGATTCGGGCGACGTCATCATCTGCTGGCGGCAAAGCGAGGACGCCGAAAACCTGATCGGCCGCGAGGCGGCGGTGCGCACGCGCGATGGGCGGCGCTATCTGAAACGCGTGCGGCGCGGCGCGGTCGCCGGCACCTACGACCTCGAAAGCCACAACGCCGCGCCGATCCGCGGCGTGCAGATCGCCTGGGCGGCGGTGATCCAGGCGGTCGTCCGCGCCGACCAATGGGCGCGGACCGGTCTGTCCGAGAAGCTGAGTCCTGTAAGGTAATATTACCTTTATATAGGTAGTATTACCCTATATGCTGGGATCTCAAATTCGGAGATCCCGCTTGGCTCTTTCGCCGCCGCCGGACGCCGTCGAAGCGATCGCCGCGCAGGCGCGCCGCACTGCCGCCTATATGGTGAAATGCCGGGCGCGCGATTATGCGCGTCGCCCCATACGGCTCGAGACGCTCTATCCCGGCCTCGCCGCCGCCAAGCCGGAAGCGCTGATTGCCATCGCCGAACATCTCCTTGAAATCGAGCGCCAAAATCCGCGCCGCTGGTTCGGATTCGGCGGCGAAGTGAAAGCGCTCAACGCAAAGGCGGCATTGCTGCTGGGCCGCGCGATGCGGCGGCGAAACAAAGGCCGAAACTGAGGAATGCGCTGAACTATTGCGCGCGCGCGTCGCGCTTGCGCTGCAGACGCACGACCACGTCCACCTTGGCGATTTCGTAGCCTTCCGGCGGCACGAATTGGTCGGCGAATTTGGCGCCGACGATGTCCTGGATCTCGCCTGAATCCTCGAAATAGAAATGGCAGTGGTCGGTGGTGTTGGTGTCGAACACCGTCTTGCCGCCCTCGACCGTGAAGCTGCGCACCAGCCCGACCTCGGCAAACAGGTTCAGCACGTTGTAGACGGTGGCAAGCGAAGCGAACAGGCGCGCGCCGTGTGCCTCGGCGGCGAGCGTGTCGGCGGTGATGTGCCGGTCGCCTTTGCCGAACAGGAGCTTGGCAAGGCCGAGCCGCTGCCGCGTGGCGCGCAACCCGTAACGCTCCAGCAAAGGTCGGATCTGCACGTTCGAGATCGGCGCAAGATTCATGAGAGGCGCTTGCCTTTGTGAAGGAGCAGCAGAAATACCACAATTCCCGCACTGCGCAATGAACTCTACCGCGCGCGGAAATATGTCGCGGCTTTCGAGAGGCAAGCGTGTCGCCAGACACAAAACTCTGGAGTCGTTCGAATGTACAAGCCCCGCGCGCCGTCTGGCAGCCGTCATCGCGATGGCCGAAGATATCGGCAAGACGCGCGCTTCACATCGCGACATTCGACGATAAGCACGCGACCTTTTGCAGAGGCGCGGCGCCTGCTTCCCGGGCATGAGGCAGAGATGATCCGATGCGCGGCGCTTATTCCGCGGCCTTCTTGAAGTCGGGGAACGTGCAGCGTTCGTCCTTCTCGCGGCGGAAGGTGACGACGTTCGAAACCTCGCCGAGCGGCAGTTTCAAGCTCTTCCAAACGTCGCTGAGCGCCTCGACGAGATGGGCGATATGGGCATCGGTGTGCAGCGGCGAGGGCGTGATGCGCAACCGCTCGGCGCCGCGCGCGACGGTCGGATAGTTGATCGGCTGGATGTAGATGCCGTGGCGGTCGAGCAGCATGTCGGTCGCGAGCTTGCAGCGCTCGGCATCGCCGACCAGCACCGGAACGATGTGCGATGGATTCGGCATCACCGGCAGGCCGGCCGCCGAAAGGGCATGTTTGGTAAGCAGCGCCTGACGCTGATGCAGGAGGCGCAGATCCTCGCGATCCTTCAAGAGGCGCACCGCGGCGGCGGCAGCGGCGGCGATGGCCGGCGGCAGCGCGGTCGTGAAGATGAAGGAGGCGGCATACGAGCGCACCGCATCGATGATTGCCGCGTCGGCGGCGATATAGCCGCCGAGCGCGCCGAAGCCTTTGGCGAGGGTTCCTTCGATCACGTCGATTCGCTCCATGACGCCGTCGCGCTCGGCGATGCCGCCGCCGCGCGGCCCGTAGAGCCCCACCGCGTGCACCTCGTCGAGATAGGTCATGGCACCGTAGCGTTCGGCGAGATCGGCGATCTTGCCGATCGGCGCTATGTCGCCGTGCATCGAATAGAGGCTCTCGAAGACGATGAGTTTCGGGGAGTCGGGCGGTGCCGCTTGCAACAGCGCTTCGAGATGACCGAGATCGTTATGGCGGAAAATCTGCTTCTTCGCGCCGGAGCGTTTGATGCCCTCGATCATCGAATTGTGATTGAAGGCGTCGGACAGAATGAGGCAGTTGGGCAGCAGCGCGCCGATCGTGCCGATGGCGGCGAGATTGGAAATCCATCCGGAAGTGAAGACGAGCGCGCTGTCCTTGCCATGCAGATCGGCGAGTTCGGCCTCGAGGCCCACCAAAGGATGATTGTTGCCGGCGATATTGCGCGTGCCGCCGGCCCCGACGCCGTGCCGGTTCGCCGCCGCGCACATGGCGGCGATCACCTCGGGGTTGAGCGCCATGCCGAGATAATCGTTCGAGCACCAGACGATTACGTCTTCGACATGCCCATTCGAAAGATGCCGCTTCGCGTAAGGATAACGGGCCGGATCGCGTTCGATGTCGGCGAAGACGCGGTAGCGCCGCTCCGCCTGAAGACGGAACAACGCGTCTTCGAAATATTTTCGGTAATCCATCCCGGTCCTCGACGCTGCTGCGCCTCTTGGCGATTGCCGACTGGTCTACGGCGGAAAATATCCTAGAAGCGTTTAAAAACTAGCGCCGAATCCGCTGAGCGCCAGGCCTGCCCTCGTTCTCCCCTCTGGGGTTTTTGCCCAATTTAGAAGGGCTCGCAAGTGCCAGATGGTCTCAGGTCTCTAGGCGCCGTCCGGGCGGTCGAGAAATCGAGACGGAAACGGGGTTAAAACAGTCTTAAGGCGATGGTCCGACGCCTATTGCGGCGGCGGCCCCGCCGCAATCTCGCCGCGGACGCCTCGGCAGGAGCATCCCGAACCGACCTCGCGCGGTTGGCGCAGGGTGCAAACCCGGGTCCGTGTGGCGCAGTAGGGGCTCACCGTCGGCCCTTGCGGCGGCGGATAGCCGTAACCGTAGCCGTAAGGGTAGCCGTAGCCATACCCGTAATCGTAGGGATAGCCCCAACCGTAATAGGGATAGCCCCAACCCCAACCGCCCCAACCCCAGCCGCCGCCCCAACCGCCATGCCAGCCGCCATGCCAACCGCCGCCGCCCCAGCCCCCCGGCCCATGCGCCCATGCCGCATCCGCGGCAAAGATTCCCGCGGCGAAGACCATGGCTGCTAAGAATTTAGCGACGCGCTGCATGATATTTCCTCCGACCCGGATGCCGCGAGTGTCGCGGCCGAACGTTGCTTACGGCGCTCTCACAAGCCGCACCTTGCGCCAAATCAATTCTGCGGCATAGGCCTTACCGAGTCGATTTTCAGCAAGGCTCGCGGGAGTTCCTCTCTCATGCGCATTCTCGTCACCGGCTCGGCCGGATTCATCGGCTTTCACCTGGCGCGTCGCCTGCTGGAACGCGGCGACGAGGTGGTCGGCATCGACGGAATTACGCCCTATTACGATCCCTCTCTGAAGAAAGCGCGCCACAAAATTCTCGCGCGGAATACCGGGTTCTCCGAGCATCGCCTTCTGCTCGAGGATTTCGACGCTCTGCAAAAAGTCTACGCAAACGGGTTCGACCTCGTCTATCACTTCGCCGCGCAAGCCGGGGTGCGTTACAGCCTCGAAGCCCCGCGCGCCTATATCGACGCCAATCTCATCGGCACCTACAACCTGCTTGAAGTGATGCGGCGCAATCCGCCCCGTCACGCGCTGCTCGCATCGACCTCGTCGGTCTATGGCGCCAACGCGAAAGTGCCGTTCTCCGAGATCGACCGCGCCGATCACCCGCTCAGCCTTTACGCGGCGACCAAGAAGGCGACCGAGGAGATGGCCCATTCCTATAGCCATCTCTTCCAGATCCCGGTGACGATGCTGCGCTTCTTCACGGTCTACGGGCCGTGGGGCCGCCCCGATATGGCGCTCTTCAAATTCGTCGCCGCGATCTTGGCCGATCAGCTGATCGATCTCTACAACTACGGCAACATGCGCCGCGACTTTACGTTCATCGACGATCTCATCGAGGCGGTGCTGCGGTTGACCGGCGTAGTGCCGCCGCAGCCGGCCGACCAGCCGGTGCCGGTGCCCGGCGACTCGCTCTCACCGCAAGCCGCGTTCCGCGTCGTCAATATCGGGGCGGGCAAACCGACCGACCTCGAGGACTTCGTCGCCGCGATCGAGGCCGCCGTCGGACGCAAAGCGCGGCGCAATTTCATGCCCATGCAGCAAGGCGACGTGCCCGTCACGTTTGCGGGCACGGATCTCCTGTTCGAGCTGACCGGCTATCGTCCCGCGACCCCGGTGAGCGAAGGCGTTCCCTCCTTCGTCGCCTGGTACCGCGATTATTTCCGGGTCTAACGGCGGGCCGTACCCGGTACAGCATGAGCAGGATCGCTCTATCCTGCCCTCTCCGAATCGAGGGGCCGCGCCCTGCGCTACCCCCTGCTAGGGTTCGGTCGTACCTGGCACCTCGTCGACGCCGTTGCGACACTGGCAAGCCTGCCCCGCCAAGGCCGGGTGATCGAGTGGGCAGCTGGTCTCCGGAGTCTGGCAATAGGCGCCTTCGGCGTAGGTATCGTAGGGATAGCCGTAGTCGTAGGCGTAATCCGGATAGCCGTAGTCCCATTCGTCATAGGGGTAGCCCCAGTCATAGGCATAATCGGGACCCCACCCGCCATAGCCGCCATAGCCGCGCGCCCAATGGTGGCCGTTCCAACCATGTGCGCTGTGAATGCCGCGCATCCCACCGGCGGCAAAATTGCCGCGCACGCCCGAGGAAAAATTCCCGCGAACTCCCCCGGCAGCAAAATTGCCGCGTACCCCGCCGCCGCCCATTCCGCCGACGCCGCCGATCGCTGCGCCGTGCGCGAAGACCCGGGTAAGCCGTGCCGTGGGGATGGAATCATGGGCGCCTTGTGCAAAGGCCGCGCCTCCCATGAGGAGACACGCCGCGCATACGGTCGCGCGCAGAACACGAGGATGTTGCATCGCTCTTCTCCAGATCGAATCCTACGGCTTGCAGGAACGCAACGCAGCCGCGGCAGTTATGGGATTCGTGATTCCCGAGCCCCAAAGTCGCACCGAGGCCGAAGGTTCCTTGCCGGCGGCTGCCATCCGGTGGCGGCCGGAGGTGCGGGCTGACGATTTTCTCCGGCAAAGGAGGGGTTCCACTTTCGATACGGCGCGCTATTCTGGGTAGTATCGAGGGCAACGATGGACAGGATCTTTCGCAGTTTTCTTGGCGGCCTGATCACGTCCGGATCGGTCGAAGTGGAAACCGCGTCCGGCAAGCGATTCCATCTGGGCGACGGTTCCGGCAGCGACGTCAAAATCCGCTTTACCGATCAAGCGGCGCAATGGGCCTTGCTGCGCGATCCCGGGCTGCGCTTCGGCGAGCTCTACATGGAGGGGCGCGTCAAGGTCGAGCGCGGCTCGATCTACGACGTGCTGGCAATCGCGGCGCGCAACGCCGAGCGGTTTTCGCAGTTCTCCTGGCTGCGCGCCGTCCAAAAACTGCGTTCCGCCTTACGCCGGCTCGGTATGCACAACACGCGGTTGCGCGCCCGGCGCAACGTCGCGCATCACTACGACCTCGACCGCCGGCTCTATGACCTCTTCCTCGATGCCGATCGGCAATATTCCTGCGCTTACTTCGAGAACCCCTCGGCCGGTCTCGACGAGGCGCAACTCGCCAAAAAACGTCACATCGCGGCGAAGCTGTTGATCGAACCGGGCAACCGCGTGCTCGATATCGGCTGCGGCTGGGGCGGCATGGCGCTCTATCTCGCCCGCGTGTGCGCGGCAAAGGTAACGGGCATCACGCTGTCGCGCGAGCAACTGGCCCTCGCCGGCCAGCGCGCGGCGGACGCCGGGCAGTCGAATGCAGTCGATTTTCGCCTTCAGGATTACCGCGAGATCGACGAACGGTTCGACAGAATCGTTTCGGTCGGAATGTTCGAGCACGTTGGGCTGCCTTATTACGACGTCTTTTTCCGGCAGATCGCAAAACTGCTGAACGATGACGGCATTGCGCTAGTTCACACGATCGGTTCGGAACTGCCGCCGCAGCCGACCGACCCCTGGATCGCCAAATATATTTTTCCGGGCGGCTATATTCCCTCGCTTTCCGAAGTCCTGCCAGCGATCGAGAGAGCCGGGCTTTTCGTCACCGACGTCGAAGTGTTGCGGCTTCATTACGCCGAGACTCTGCGCCATTGGCGCGAACGTTTCCTGGCGCGCCGCGCCGAAGCGGCGGCGCTCTATGACGAACGCTTCTGCCGGATGTGGGAATATTATCTGGCCGGCGCCGAGTGCGGGTTCAGGTTCTCGGGACAGGTGGTGTTCCAAATTCAGCTCGCCAAGCGGGTCGACGCAGTACCGCTGAGCCGCGACTACATCCTGCGCCGCGAGGCTGAACTGCGCCGCCGCGACACGGCGTCGCCGGGATTGCGCATCGCCGGCTAAATCAATCTGCAGGCGCCGGCCTGTGCGGACGCAAGACGCATATTTTTGCCTTGATCCGCGCCAAACCGCTCGCTACAAGCGGCCGCTTGCCACCCACAGAAATCTTGTCAATTCCCGGTGAATTCACGAGCCCCCGGTACTTCGGCCATTTCCTTTCCGTATATGCGCACGCAATTCCGCGATGCCGATTGGCGGAAGCAATTTTGCCGAACCATGCGCCTCCGCAAGCTCTAGCATCGATCGTGGATTAAATGCCGGAAACCGCGTCAGCCGCTAAGAAATACGGAATAGCAGTGATCGCCAACGATCGGGTAATCGATTGGCTGTTGCCGTTTCTGGAGAGCTACCTTGCGACGAATGCGGCGATTCCGCTCTACCTCATTCCGTACGACGATAATATCGCGCGCACCCGCCGGGTCGCGCAAATCTTCGGAATCGAAGTTGCCGAACTCGACAGCGCCGAGCTCGATGCGCTCGCCAAGCGTCTCTATCCTTTCAATCCCGGCCATCGCCACCGGCTGCGCAAACTCCTGGCACTGACATTGCCGCTCGATGAGGTCATCTATCTCGACATCGACACGATCATGTTGCGCGACTTCAGCGATACGCTCGGTCACGTCGAAGCCGGCAAGACGGATTTTTTGGTCGCCTGTTACTGCGACGACTATATCTATAACTCCAAGCACAAGAATTACGATTTTCTGCGTGGCGCCTTCTCGTTCAACGACGGTTTCTTCGTGACTTCGCGTCATAAGCTGTCGCTGCAGGATTTCTACGACGTAATCGCCAAGGACGGAAAGATCTTTCACGCAGTGCGTCGGCGCGGCGGGTTGTTTGCGCAACCGCTCACGAATTTCGTCGTGCATCGGCGCGGGTTGAAGGTTTCCGCGTTGTCCGAATGCGTGCCGGCCGCCTCCGGCCACAGCTTCTACAAAATGGAAAAGGTGATTTTCACAGCGGAAGGGCCCCTGGATGCCTCGGGCAAGCGGATCTATTTCTGTCACTGGCCGGGGATCATCGGATTGCCGCGGCGGCGGATCTTCGATGGGCTCTGGCACGATTATGCGCGTCAGGCAGCGGCCCGCGTAAAGGCCGCGACGCTCTAGCGGATCGGGGACTTCACACCGCCGCCCCGGCTTGCGCGCGCTTTACATATTCCAGCACGTTGCCGATCTGCACGTTGGGCTGGGCGAGCTCCGGCGCCTTCAACGTCTCTACGAACGCATCGTATTCGGGATGATCGGGGCTGCCGATGAAAGCCTCGACATATTCCTCGCGGCTGAAGATGTCGCGCTGCCGGATCATGTTGAAGATGATCGAGTCGGCGGCGAATTCCTCTCCTAGTCTCACGAACCCCGGCATCTCCCGGAAATTCAGAGTCTGCACGACCATCGAGAACTCGAGCCTTTCGATCTCGCCCGAGGTGCGCAGATCGCGCAGAAACGCCAGGTTCTTGAGCAGGCGCTTGAAGTCGCCGCCCCGCCGCACGATGGCATAGGTGGATGCCGTCGTAGCATCGATGGAGATCTGCACGTAGCTCACGCGGCCGCGAAGATTGAGTTCGCTCCAGGCGCGCCGGTCCAGGAGTTGGCCATTGCTGATCAATTCCAATCTCAATTGCGGAAAGTCACCGCCGTTGAGGCGCTTGATCAAGTTGCGGAAATGCTTGCTGCCGAACGGGTCGCCGGATCCCGTAATCATTACCGACTTTGCCCCGCGCATCAGCGGTAGGAGCGTGCGCTCCGCAAGCTGATCCAGCCGCTCCTGCTTTCGCGAATCGGCCATATAAACGGCGCTTCTGCAGGACGGACACGAGAGATTGCAGGACTTGTCGTGCGACAAGACCAAGTGCTCGGGCAGTTTCGCGGGACTTTCCTCATATTGTTTGATCATCGCCACCGACTCCGGCGCGTCGCGCGGCGGCAGAGTGCGGCCGGTGATCGCCGGGCAATGAAGATGGCTGCAATATTTGAATGAGCCGTCGAGGATCGACTCGCGGATGCGCTTGGCCGCATCGCTGCTCCAGAGCTGCTCGGGCGGCGTGTCGAGCGTTCCGATCGGCGTCGGGAGCCAAATCGGACAGCAGACATAGGCCAATCCCGTAGGCGTCGTCTCGAGCTCCCGGAACGGGTTGGCGCAGAAGCGCGACTTCAGATAATCCTTCGTGCTTTGATCGATTTGCTGCTCGCTGCACCGCTTCTGCCGGCGTTTCAGCATAAACTTGTTGTCGATCCAGCCGCCGAGCGCCTCCATCCGATCGGCACCGACCAACGCATGGAACTTCGGATGGACCAAGAGCCGCAACAGGCGTTTGGGCACAAGGCGGTCGACGAAGTCGACCAGCAGGGCGCCAAGCCACGCGGTGTGTTCGGTTTCCGGCATCGGTCTTTCGCCCCAGGAAGCAAACGACGGTAGCGGGATTTGATCGCGATCCCGACGTCGATGCGTTTTCAAAATCGCGTGAAAGCTTGCCTCACGCAGATCCACCGCGTTGCCTAGAGTGTTGGTTGTCCACGAGCGGCTGAACAAGCGCGGCCAGCGCGCGCTGGTAAGCTCGCGGGCTGAACATCCGCTCGTAAAGTCGGCGTGTGTCGCTGCTCGTCCGGTCCTCCGGGCGCGTCCGATCCGCCTTGATCTTCCGGATTGCCGCTGCAAACCTCTGCGCATCGCTGGCGAGGCTGACGTTCGCCAATTTCGTCGGGTCAACGTCCATGCCCCGGAACGCGAGCGGCGTGGCGACCAACGGCGCGCCGCTGGAGAGCGCCTCGATCGTTTTGATCGATATGCCAAATCCCTCGGTGATCGGAAGCAGAACCGCGGCGGCGTCTGCGTAGGCCTTGTGCAAATCTCTGACGTAGCCTTTGAACGTTGCGGCATGTGCCCGGAATAGACCCGGCGCGCGGCGGCGAAATTCCTGATCGACGTTGCCGATGATCTTGATCGGCACATCCGGTATATGCGGCACGACCTCGGTCAAAAACCAAGAAATGCCGAGGAAGTTCGGGTAATTCGCGCTCGCCACGATGATGATGTCGGGATTGCCGCGGCCGACCTGGATAGGCTCAACGGCCGGGTAGATGAGAACGTGCCGCTTATGCGGCATCAGCCTATCGAAGGATGCCGCCTCCTCGGCGTTCAGGTGGATCAGCACGTCCGCGGCGTCCATGTTGGCGAGTTCGAGGGAGAGCATCGATTCGTACGT
>JASHSW010000242.1 GCA_030038595.1 Methylovirgula sp. | reverse complement strand
ATGGTCGCGACTCCGACGGACTGCGGCGCCGAAGCGGCGTGTTCGGACCGCGACGGCTGCGCGCTTGGCGCGAGCACCCGGTAGGCGCCGTAGGCAAGCCCGACGATTACAAGGAGACCGATCAGAAATCCGACGATCCGCCGGCCCCGCGACATCGGTTGGGCGGGCGAGGGCGGTTCGCCGGGCGCGGTCTCGGGTGCTTGCGGTTCGACCTTCTCGCGTCTCAGCGGCTCGCCGGTCGGCCTTCCGGGGGGCGGAAGCTCGCCGCTTATGTCGGGAGCCGGCAGCGCCGGAGGCGGATCCTTGGCCGGGCCGGGACCTTGCGGCTGACGACGCTTGTCGACTTTCTCGTCCATATTCGTCTCATCCGTTCGCTCTTGTCCGAGCGATAGTCGCGCCGGCAGAGAAACTTGGGCTCAGAACGATTTGGCTGGACTCGGCGCCCGGTGAAGGGAGCGCCGGCCGGTCTCGAGCGGCGCTCGGAGCAAAGCCAACGGTTTATACGGCAAGCCAAAGACCGTATTTCCGGCCTCGTGGCCGATGCGCATCAACGTATTATGCCATTAACCTATTTACCTAATCTAGCCTGGCTCAGGCGGTTGCCGACAGACTCAAGCAGCGCAATGGCGGCATTTATCCCCTTCCTCTCCAATGCGAAAAAGGCAAATTACTTCTTGGTGAGCCAAAAGGTTCAAGCGGCACGCGAGTTCCCTCCTCAAAGAGGAGGGGTGAGCGTCGGCACCGTCGAGAGGCCGTTGAGGTTGGGCAGCAGCGAAGCGTCCCATCCCCCGCCCAGCGCCTCGACGAGCGCTACGCTCGCCACGAAAAGACTTTGGCGGATTTCTATGGCGGTAATTTCGTCGGCGAGCTGGGTGTTTTCCGCGGTGACGACTGTGGTGAAGTTGACGAGGCCCTGCTGATATTGGTTCAAGTAAACTTGAACCGCGGTACCTTCGTTCTTCACCGCGGCTTCCTGCACGGCCAGCTCCTTTGCCAAGATGCGCACCGCTGCGAGTTCGTCTTCCACCTGCTGGAACGCGGTGAGCACGGTTTGCCGATAATTGGCGACGCTCTCCTGATAGACGGCGCGCGCCGCGGCAAGTTGGGAGCTTAAGAGACCGCCGTCGAAAATCGTTTGCGTGGCATTGCCGGCGACCGACCAGGCTTCGTCCGCCATTGTGATCGGCAGCGGCGTCGGCCCGGCGAATTCGAACATCCCCGTCAAATTGATGTCGGGATAGAAATTCGCGACGGCAACGCCGATCAATGCGTTCTCTTCCTGCAGTTGGCGCTCGGCGGCGGCGA
This sequence comes from Methylovirgula sp., assembly GCA_030038595.1. Taxonomy (GTDB): domain Bacteria; phylum Pseudomonadota; class Alphaproteobacteria; order Rhizobiales; family Beijerinckiaceae; genus Methylovirgula. The sequence goes on along the minus strand of JASHSW010000242.1, from coordinate 4,082 downwards.
TGTCGGGGCGCCGTTCCAGCAGCACCGAGGGAACGGTGACGGGAATGCGCGGGACGTTCCCGGCGAGAACGCCGCGCGTGATCGTCAGATCGGCCGGGGGGCGGCCGATCAGCACGGCAATTGCGTGTTCATACTGGGCGCGCAAGACGTCGGTGGCGATTGCTTCCGCCTCGGTGGTCTGGACGAGCGCTTGCGCCGCGGCCACGTCGGCGGCGGTCACTCCTCCCACGCTCGCCGTGCCCGAGTAGCCCGCCTTGTACTGATTGCGGGTGATGTCCAGGGTCTTCTGGTAAGCAACCGCCGAGCGGTCGAACAACGTCTTGAGGGTATCCTCCGCGCGCAGGTTGAAATAGGCGGTCGCCAGAGCCGCTTGCGCGGAAAGCTTGGCATTTTGCAGGTCGGCGGCGCTTACCTGCGCGGCAGCCGCGTTGCTTTCCACGGTACGCCGGATCCGGCCCCAAACGTCGAGATCCCAGGTCGCGTTGGCGACCGGATTGAATACCGCGTTGGTGAACGAGCGACCGGAGGTAACGCCGCTGGTCGTCGTCGTTCCCGAACCCTGGTGCGCGTCGGTTGCGCCATAGGCGGCGCTGACCGTCGGGAAGTAGCCGGCTTGCGCCTCGCGAATGATGGCGACCGCCTCGTCGTAGGCGGCGACATCGGCCTTGACCGTCTCGTTGGAAATTTCGACCTGGCTCATCAGCGACGAGAGCTTCGCGTCCCTGTAAAGCGACCACCACGCGCCGCGATCGAGCGTGTCGCTCGGACGGGTGATTTTCCAGCCCTTCGCTTCCTTGAATTGCGCCGAAGTCGGCGCCGCGGGGCGCACATAATCCGGTCCGACGGTGCAGGCGCTCAGCGAAATTCCGGCAAACAGCACGAGCGCCGCAAAAGGCAATATTTCGGGCGCGAGAGGATTCTGCGACGGCAAATCCACGGAGCAAGACCCGTTTACGCGGCGCCAGACGCCGAAACGCAGCCTTTCGATCGGCGGCAACTCTCCTTCGCATTCCTGGGAACGAGTTGGCAAGGTTGGCTCCGCGCGGAAAAACCGCGCGCCAACCTAACAGAGGGATTATTCAGGTATTTCAAAACCCTGTGATTGTTCTGTTTTTGCCACTCACAACGAACTTGTGATTCGGCCGAGCGCGGCATTGAGGGCGACAACGCGTGCTGACGCATCTCCGCCATGCACGTTGCGGCAAGCGCGCCGGCATGCAACCTCAGCGTCCCTCGGAAGGCGCTCGCCCGCGCGAGGGCGAACGCCCTAGGCCCCGACGCGGCGTCTCACGCGTGGTGGCAGACGGCCTCGACGTTATTTCCGTCGGGGTCGATGACGAACGCCGCGTAATAATGGGGATGATAGTCGGGGCGCAGACCGGGCTTGCCGTTGTCGCGCCCGCCGGCGGCGAGCCCCGCCTCGTAAAACGCTTGCACCGCGGCGCGCGTCGGACTGACGAAGGCGATGTGCATGGAGGAACTCGCCTCGTTCGAGGCGCCGATCCACAACGACGGCTTTTGATCCCGGCCAAAACCGGCGGCCTCGTCGTACGCGACGAGCTTCTCGTAGCCGAGCGGAGCCAAGACCTTCTGATAGAATTTGGCGAGAGCAGCGAACTTCTTGGTGCGGATTCCGACGTGGTCGAGCATAAGATTTCTCCTCTTGCCGGGAGCCTGGATTGTCGGCACGTCTTGCGGGCAAATACAAGCTGCGCGAGGCGATGCCTGGCGCGCCGGCGGCCGGCGGAAAAAGTAGTTGACAAGGAAACAATAGGCATGTAGTTTCCTTGTCAACTATGGAGCCCGTCGTGCCAAGGAAATCGCCGACCATCAGCGCGCTCGACAGTCATTTGGGCTATTGGCTGCGCTACGTGTCCAACCAGGTTTCGCAGGCGTTCGCGCGCAAAGTCCAGGAGCGCGGCGTCACCGTCGCCGAATGGGTGGTGCTGCGCGAACTATACGACCGGGAAATCGTGCCGAGCGCACTCGCCGAACGGCTTGGCATGACGCGCGGCGCGATCTCGAAGCTCGCCGACCGGCTCGCCGCCAAAGCTTTGTTGACGCGGCAAGCGGGCGACGGGGACGGGCGTTTCCAAATGCTGGCGCTGACGGCAAAGGGCCGCGCGCTCGTGCCGCCGCTTGCCGCTCTCGCCGACGAGAACGACAGAGAATTTTTCGCCTGCCTCGATCGCTCCGCGCGCGAGGCGATCGAGAAGGCCATGCGGGAGATCGTCCGGCGACGAAGATTGAATTCCGTTCCGTTGGATTGACCCGCTGCGAGCGGGTCGGCTGCAAGTACCACCCCGAACCCAAGGAGAGAGACATGGATACGCATGTGAAGGATGTCATGCACGAGGTGAGCAAAGCATCGGAGGAGGAGAGGATCTCTTTCCCGAACGTGGTGAAAGCCCTCATGGAAGTCGGCGTCGAGCGCTACCTCGCCGACCTCATCGGTGGGAACCGGACCTTTTACATGCCGGACGGCGAAATCGAAGTCGTGCGCGGGCATAAGTCGCGCGCGCCGGCGCAGACATTCTCCGCCGAGGGCGTCGAAAAGGCGTTGCGCACCATCCAGCGCGGCGAGATCGGCTATCGCGAATTCTGCGAGCGCATCGCCGCCGCCGGCTGCGTCGGCTACATCGTCAGTCTCGCCGGCCGCCGCGCGCTCTATTATGGACGCACCAACGACTCCTATGTCGAATGGTTTCCGGGCGCCAAGCCATGAATGCGTTGCCTCGGATGGCGGAAGAACGGGGAGGCTTGGCGCGCGCGGAGAGATTCGAACTGCCGGCCCTTTGTCCGGATTACCGGACAACGCCTACGTGAGGTCGCGCACTTGAGCTGTGGGCCGACCGGCGTATGTCGATCGTCGAACTGGTCTATTCGCACACGGTCGCACCGCTCGCCGGCCGACGGCTCCCCGACCACACGGCAAAGTCAGTCCCCGCAACGACGGGAGAAGTTCCTCAATTGCCCGCCTTTCTTTGAAGACGTGAACTCCTTGTCTCTTCGAAAGTGGCCGCCATAATCCCCGACAGAATCGTAAGCTCGGGGGGCACTTCGATGCACAGGGCTCTTTTAATCAGCACTGCGCTTGTAGCGATGACGGTGGCCGCCGCAGCCGCGGACCTGCCGAATACCAAGGAGCCTGCAACCTTCGAGCCGCCGCCTCCGCCGCAGTTTAGCTGGACGGGCCTCTATATAGGCGGCCAAGTCGGCGTTCAGTGGGGACAGACCGGTTGGGATCGCTACGATCCTACCAACACTACTTTCATCGCCGCCGAGATTCCCTATGCCGATAAGGGCGTCGTCGGCGGCGGTCATATTGGTTATAATTATCAAGTGAGCCCGATTGTCCTCGGCGTCGAAGGCGATGTCGAGGGCACGAACTACAACGGCAACGGCCTTTCCAATGCGAATACGTGGGCGAATACTACCAACACCGATATTGAGGCATCCATTCGCGCCCGGGCGGGTGTCGCCTGGGATCGATTGCTGATTTACGTCACCGGCGGCGGCGCCTACGCGGACTTCCGCAATACCGCGCAGAATCCTCCCGGTACCTTTTATGCCGGGGACGACTATGGCCGCTTCGGTTGGACCGCGGGCGCTGGCGTCGAATATGCGGTTGACCCGAATTGGTCGATCCGCGCCGAGTATCGATTCACCGACTTCGGTCAGAGTGTGCTCTACACCGGCACGGAAAATGAGCACGAGACCGATCTGTGGAACCAACGGGTTGAGGCGGGCTTCAGCTACAAGTTTGATATGTTCGCGCCGCCAACGCCGGTCGTTGCCAAATACTGAATTCTTTCGAGCCGTGTCCCCTGAAAGGTCGGTTTTGAGAGAACGAAAGCCGACAGGTCATCTGCCGGCTTTTTTATTTCGCCGAAATTTGATTTATCTGGCGCGCCCGGAGAGATTCGAACTCCCGACCCCTAGATTCGTAGTCTAGTGCTCTATCCAGCTGAGCTACGGGCGCGCGCGCCGTTCCGATTGCCGAATCAAGCTGTTCTTCGGAATAACCGGAAGCGACCGGCCCCTTTAGCGGCTTGCCGCGAGGCTGGCAACCGGATCAGGTT
>JASHSW010000241.1 GCA_030038595.1 Methylovirgula sp. | reverse complement strand
AGAAGCCCGTCACTTTCGGCGTGTTCTTGATGAGATGGTAGATCTCATCGGTCAGATCGCATTTGACAAGCACGTAGCCGGGGAAGAACTTGCGCTCCGAATTCACTTTCCGGCCCTTGCGCACTTCGACGACTTGCTCGGTCGGCACCAGAATCTCTTCGAACTTGTCGGCAAGGCCGCGTTGCGCGGCCTGTTCGCGGATCGATTCGGCGACCTTCTTTTCGAAATTGGAATAGGCGTGGACGATATACCAGCGCGTGCTCATGGCCGATGCGAAAGCTCCCTTGAAATCAATGGCCGAGGCTTAAGATCAAATGAACCATCAGGCGTAGGACCTCATCAACGGCAAGAAAAAACAGGCTGACCAAAATTACCATCACGATGACGAGCCCCGTGGTGATCAAGGTCTCGCGCCGCGTCGGCCAGGTGACCTTGTCGGCTTCCTGGCGCACCTCTTGAAGAAATTCCAATGGATTGAGCATTGTCGCTCACGCATTCGATGAAGCTTTGCCGGCGAAAGGTTTGCAGGCGCGTCGGACTGCAAAAGGCGATTCTAACCCGATTCCCGCTCCAGCCAAAAAAGTCGCGGCGCGGAGCCGGTCGGCCACGCGCCACATGGCGGCTATATAATCCACGAATTCCCTCCCGCCAAGTCAATTCGGCCGCAGCCGCCCCGACGGCTTCAGATCGCATAGTCCTCGTAGAAGGAATGCGAGTTGCGAAGCCGGATGAAGACCTCGTCGTCCTGTTTGAGACTCAAGGCGCGATACGCCTGGTTGCTCAGCTCGGCATCGATCGACTGTTGATCGTCGTGCCGGACGAGTTCGACGTTCACCGCCGCGCCGGCAAAGCCGATATGCGTCACTCTCGCGGCAATCGCCGAGCCGTCGGGATTTTCGCGGAGAATCTCGATGTCGTGCGGCCGCACGAACGTGACGGCGCCGCTGCCTTGGCCGCGCGGCGTATCGTCGTGACGGCCGTGAAAAAGATTGTAGTTTCCTAAAAACGCATAGACGAATGGATTGGCCGGCTTTTCGTAGACTTCCTCGGGCGAACCGATCTGCTCGATCTTCGCGTTGTTCATGACCGCGATGCGGTCGGCGACTTCCAGCGCCTCTTCCTGGTCGTGAGTGACGAAGATCGTCGTCACTTTGATCGTATCGTGTAGCTTGCGCAGCCAGCGGCGAAGCTCACGCCGCACGGTTGCGTCGAGCGCACCGAACGGCTCGTCGAGCAGCAACACACGCGGCTCGACGGCGAGCGCGCGGGCCAACGCGACGCGCTGGCGCTGCCCGCCCGACAGCTGGTTTGGATAGCGTTGCGCGAAATTCTGCAGTTGCACCAGCGTCAGCAGCTCCTCGACCTTGGCGCGGATCGCGCCGTTCGAGGGCCGCTCGCGCCACGGTTTGGAGCGCAGCCCGAAGGCGATGTTCTCGAAGACGCTCATCTGCTTGAACAACGCGTAATGCTGGAAGACAAAGCCGATCCGCCGCTTGCCGGCGTCGGTCGAAGAAACGTCGACATCGTCGAACAGCACCTTGCCGCTGCCGGGATCGGCATCCTCGATGCCGGCGATGATGCGCAGCAACGTGGTCTTCCCGGAACCGCTGGGCCCAAGCAGGGCGACGAGTTCGCCCGACTTGACCTTGAGACTCACGTCCTTGAGCGCTTGAGAGGCGCCGTAGGACTTGCTGATCCCCCGCACTTCGATGCTCATCGGAGTTCACCCGCTTCGGGAGGTTCGGCTGCTTGCGTTCGGCTGGTCTTCCATTCGACGACGCTTTTGACGATCAAGGTAACGACCGCCAGTCCCGCCAGCAGGGTCGCCACGCTGAACGCGGCTTGCATATCATAATCGTTCCAGAGCTTTTCGACGCGCAGCGGCATCGTATCGTTGCTATCGATATGGCCGGAGACGACGGAGACCGCGCCGAACTCCCCGAAGGCGCGGGCGGTGCAAAGAATTGCGCCGTAGAGCAGCCCCCATTTTATATTGGCGAGCGTGACGGTGCAAAACGTGCGCCAGCCGCTGGCGCCAAGCGAGATTGCGGCGAGTTCTTCTTCCGATCCTTGCACATCCATCAAGGGGATCAGCGAGCGCGCCACAAACGGAAACGTCACGAAGATCGTAGCAAGCACGATCGCAAGCGGCGTGAAGATGATACCGTCGTAGGTGCGCGCGAACGCCAGCGGCCACCAATGGCCGGTAAATCCCTGCCAGGTGAGCGACGTCGGGTCGGACCATTCCAAGTTCGTGGCCCAATCGCCGAATATGCCGCCGCGGCCGAACAGCAGCACGAAAACAAGGCCGGCAATCACCGGCGAAACCGAGAACGGCAGATCGATCATGGTGACCAACAACACGCGGCCCTTGAAGCGGAATTTGGTGATCGCCCAGGCCGCCGCCAGTCCGAAAACGATGTTGAGCGGCACGACGATCGCCGCGACGCCGCAACTCAAGCGGATCGAGCTCCACGTCCGCTCCACGCGGCCGCGTTCGGCGGAGAGTTTCAGCCGCTCGTATAGGGTGGGCTTGGCATCGGGGTTCGGCGCCGGCGCGTAGAAGGTGTCGACATAGGCGCCGACCCCGTTCGACAGCGCCTGCGAGAAAACGTTGACCACGGGCAGCACCACGAACACGGTCAAAAACAGGACAGTCACGCCGACAAGCAGCCGGCCCACAAAGGATCGCTTCGTGGCACGCCGCACGGCCTGCCCGTCCGTCGCTTGCACTTTGATGGTCGGAGCGCCGGCCATGCCTATGCCACTGCCCGCTGACGATGCCTCGACCAGAATTCGATGCCGTTGATGCTCAAAAGGACGAGGAGTGAGATAAAGAGCAAGACTACGCCGATCGCCGTCGCCTGCGACGTTCGGAATTCGTCGAGCTTGATGACGATTTGCAGCGGGACGATCTGCGACTTGCCGGGAATGTTGCTGGCGATGAAGATGACCGACCCGTATTCGCCGATGGCGCGCGCAAAGGCGAGTGCGACGCCGCTCAGCCAGGCGGGAAAAATCTCCGGGAAGATGACGCGGCGAAACGTCGTCCACCCGTCCGCCCCGAGACTGTGGGCGGCCTGCTCGAATTCGCCATCCCATTCCTGCAGCACCGGCTGCACGGTGCGCACGACAAAAGGAAGGCCGACGAAGACCAGGACGATGACGATGCCGGTATTGGTGTTGCTGAACGGAAAATCGAGCCAAGAAAGGGCGCCGCGCGGAACGAGATCGGGATGCCCGCCACGCGCCGCCAGAGAGTTCGCGGCACCGACGAGGTGATCTCCCAAACCGCCGATCCAGCCGTCCTTGAGATAGAGCGTGCTGAACGTGATGCCGGCGACAGCGGTCGGCAGCGCGAAAGGAAAATCAATCAGCGCGTCGAAGAACCGGTGCCCGAAAAACGGCTCGCGCACCAGCACCCAGGCGACGATGAGGCCAAAGATGCCGTTGATCGCCGCGGCGATGACCGAGGCGCCGAGGGTGAGCCGGAAAGCGGCGACGACCACCGGATCGACGATCGTCGCGGTAAACTCGTGCCAAGAAAGCTGCGTCGTCTTGACGACGAGGGCGGCGAGCGGCAGCAAGACGAGCAGCGAGAGATAAAGCAGAGTATAGCCGAGCGTGAGCGGCAGGCCCGGAATGACGCGGGTGGCGCGAGCCATGGACTCAGTCTCTCACGAAGAGCAGCCGCGCCGCTCGCCGGTCAGGGAAGGCTGAGCCAAGATATCGAGAATGCACGTGCTGATCTAGTTCGTCGGTTTGTAGATTTGATCGAAGACGCCGCCGTCGGCGAAGAAAGTTTGCTGGGCTTTCGCCCAGCCGCCGAAAGCTTCATCGACCGTAAACAGTTTCAGCGGCGGGAAGTCGGCGCTGTACTTCTTGAGGATCGCCGTATCGCGCGGTCGATAATGCCACTGGGCGATCACGTCCTGCGCTTCCTTCGTGTAGAGGAAATTGAGATAGGCCTCGGCAACGGCGCGCGTGCCTCTTTTGTCGACGACCGAATCGACGACGGCGACCGGCGGTTCGCCGAGCACGCTCACTGAGGGATAGACGATTTCGAACTTGTCTTGGCCGAATTCGTCCCGCGCCAGATAGAGTTCGTTCTCCCAATTGAGCAGCACATCGCCGATGCCCTTTTGCGCGAACGTCACCGTGGCGCCGCGCGCGCCCGTGTCGAGCACCGGAACGTGTTTGTAGAGTTCGGTGACCGCCGCGAGCGCCGCGGCGCTCTTGTAGGCGGGGAAATCCTTGGCCGCTTTGCCGTCGGCGATCGACGCGGCGAGGCCTTCGGGAGTTGAAAGATCATACGTCTTGGCGCCGGCAACGGCGCCCCAAAGGCCGAGAAAGGCCCAGCGCCCCGCCCCGCTGACCTTCGGATTGGGCACGATGACCTGCACGTCGGGGCGTAGCAGGTCCTTCCAGTCGTGGATGTGTTTGGGATTGCCTTTGCGGACCAGGAAAGCGACCGTCGAAGTATAGGGCGAAGCGTTGTCCGGAAATCGATCTTGCCAGCCGGGCTTGATGAGGCCGGCGCGCTCGATGGCGGTCACGTCCCAGCCGAGGCCCAGGGTCACGACGTCGGCATTCAATCCTTCGATCACGGCGCGGGCCTGTTTGCTCGAACCGCTATGCGATTGCTCGACAAGGACATCGATGCCCGTCTTGGCTTTGTAGCTCTCCACGAAGAGGTCGTTGATCGCCGCATAGAGTTCGCGGGTCGGATCGTAGGAGACATTCAAAATCGTGACGTTCTGGGCGCTACGCGCCTGGATGGCCCAACCGCCCGCCAAGCCCATGCCGGCGGCAATTCCCAAGCCCAAAACTGCAAATCTGGTCCCGCGCATGCCCCATTCCCCTCATTGTCGGGCGACAGCCTTCCAATCAGCGAAAAACCGTGGCGGATTGGAAGTCAAGCTTATTCTATCAAATTAGTAGACATTTGATGGAACGAGGGTGGGCACTTGCGATGCGCCGTTACGGCAATCGGCTGAGGTAAAAGGAAGCGCGGCTCGGGAAAAAGATGGCAGGAGAGGAGGGACTCGAACCCCCAACCCCCGGTTTTGGAGACCGGTGCTCTACCAATTGAGCTACACTCCTAGCAAGCCTAGACATATCTAGCGGGTCGCGGCGCGACAAAGCAAGTTGCCCGCGTCTGATACGGTTGAATCGAGGAGCCTTCCATGACCGCCCGTTTTGCCACGCCGCTCGCCGCCATTCTGACGGCGCTATCGATCTCCTGTGCGGCGCTCGGCACGGCCGCTTTCGCGCAATCGGCCAAGCAATCGATCTCCAGTGCTCCGGTCAATGATCAGGCGAACTCGGCGGCGGCCTTGAAGGACACCTTGCAAGACCCGCGGATCGCGACTTCCCAAGCCAAAGAGAAAGGCATCTGGAAATGGGTCGTTCCGCCCGTCAAGATGAAGGGCGCCTTCGACGACAACGATCCGCTCGGCGTGATCGCCGGAAAGAAAATCCCCGCCGATTGCTCGATCAACTGGACCGATCCCAATACCCATAAGCTCTATTGTTTTTCGAGCGCCACCTCGCTCGTCTATTTCCTCTATGCGCCGCAGACCAACATTGCCCGCGCCGCAAAGAGCTGGCAGCAACTCAAGAGCGCCCCGACCGGCTAGACCGGCTCGATCCAAACCGCGCTGCCGTAGGCCAAGACTTCCGTAATCCCGTCCATGATCTCGTTGGCGTCGTAGCGCATGCCGACGACCGCGTTGGCGCCGCTTTGGCCGGCGTGGTCGCACATATGATCGAGCGCCTCCTGCCGGGCGGTTTCCGCCAACTGCACGAAGGCGCCGAGCTTGCCGCCGAAGATCGATTGAATGCCGCCGACCAGATTGCCGACGACGCTGCGCGAGCGCACCGTCACTCCACGCACCAGGCCGAGATGGCGGACGATTCGATAGCCGGCGATTTCATTGGTCGTGGCGACGATCATCGATCCCTCCCCTGCGAAGCCGCTCGCCGGCACGGCGGCCGGCGTCTTATTCTCTCTTACCGGAAAACTGGAGCGGGTGAAGGGAATCGAACCCTCGTATTCAGCTTGGAAGGCTGCTGCTCTACCATTGAGCTACACCCGCGCCGCCGCAAATATGCTATCGCACAATCCGTTGCAACACGGACGGCAGACTGGTCAAGATAGCGTGAAATTCTCACTTATGTTCGAGGCGCGGTCGCCAGGCTAGATCATCGCTAACCACATAAATCGAAACGGCTGCGAAAAACATCGCCACGCCAATCCAGAATAGCGGCGAATGATGGATGCGCCGCCAGTCGCGCCGATTGGCGGCCGACTTTCGCCGTGCTCTTCGATGCTCGTTCTCTTTGTTCATCGGACGCTTGCAAGTTCCTTAAACGCCGTTTGAACAGGCCACAACAGTGCGACGCTCCGTTCGACCGGAGAACGCACGCGGAGCGGTGGGGAAGCAGGACTCGAACCTACGAAGGCGTAGGCGGCCGATTTACAGCACCGAGATGATCATTGCCGCTCACATGCCGGATGGCGCCGCCCGCCGATCCCCCCGAAGGCGCGACTTCGGGAAGCTCGTTTCTCACTTTTTTGGCGATCGCTTTGCATTCGGCCCTGCCGCACAGGGCGGCCCACCGTGCGAGAAGTTCGGCAGCGCCGCGGCGTCCTTGCGCGGCGAGAAATGCCTTGAAATCGTCAACCGCCAGCATGGCCATAGGAACCGTGCTGCCCGACACTTCGGCCACGCAACCGAACTGTTCGAGAGCGGAGGCGTTCGCGTCGACACGCCGACTAAGTTCCTGTTCGCTCAGGGTATGACTGCGCGCAAACAAAAGGATCTCGTCGCGGATGCGCGCCTTGGCGTCCTCATCTTGGACACAACTCGTGCGGATCGACGGCGCGCCTGCAAGGTTCCTGCCCATGGCCACGCTGAACTGCGCGCTGCCGGAGTGCGCCGCCCAAATTACCAGGGCCAACAAAACAACGATCGCGCCGAGCTGCCGCATCGGGCCGTTGTCGCATCATTTGGTTACGAATTGGATGAATTCGAAGTTTCAAATTTTAGGGATGCGATCGCCGCGCCTCGGCTCCATTCCATGCCTCGGCTCCATTCCATAAAGTGAAATCAAAGTGGTGGGGGAGGTAGGACTCGAACCTACGAAGGCATAGCCAGCGGATTTACAGTCCGCCCCCTTTGCCGCTCGGGACACTCCCCCGCGGAGCCGCGGCTCCGGCGGTCGACCGCGCGGCGCTTATCGGAAGAACCGAACGCCTCGTCAATCCCCGCCGCCTTTGCCTTTGCGGCGCAATTGCGCGATAGCCGAACCGCATCTTGTTCCGCGGAGAGCGCATCGTGAAATCCCAGAGGCCGGGCAATCGTCGCGGTAAAGCGCAGCATGAAAGCGAGCGAGCCCTTCAGCCGGTGCCCGGCGCCGCATTTCGCCGCGCTTCGCCCGATGTCGTGCACCTCTACGGGTTTCACGCGGTGCGTGAGGCGTTGCGTAACAAGCGCCGGAAGTCGCTTGCACTTTTCGCGACCCCTGCGGCCGCGGCAAAACTCATGGCGGAATGCGCGGCGGCGGGCCTGAACGCGCATTTGGTCAGTCCCGAAGATCTCACGCGCCGCCTTGGTCCGGATGCCGTCCACCAAGGCGTGCTTCTCGAAGCGCGTCCCCTGCCCGTACAAAGTCTCGACGAACTCGCAGCGAACGGCGGCATGGTGCTGGTGCTCGATCAGATCACCGATCCGCATAACGTAGGCGCTATTTTGCGCAGCGCCGCGGCCTATGCGGTCGAGGCGCTGGTAACGACCGAGCGGCATTCGCCGCGTCTTTCCGGCGCACTCGCCAAGGCTGCGTCCGGCGGGCTTGAACACGTGCCGATCATCCACGTGGTAAACCTCGCCCGCGCGCTGGACGAACTGAAGGACTTCGGCTACCTGCGCGTCGGTCTCGACTCCGAAGCGGCTTCATCTTTATGCGACGCGCCTTTGAGGCGCCCGCTGGCGTTGGTGCTCGGAGCCGAAGGCAAGGGAATGCGCCGCCTCACGCGCGAGAACTGCGATCTTGCCGCGCGGCTCGACTTGCCGGGCGCAATCAAGAGCCTCAATGTTTCGAATGCCTGCGTCGTCGCGCTCGCCATCGTGCGGCGCAAGCTTGCCGCCTATCCGGGGCAGTCGAATGGCGTACCGTAGACGAGGTGCGGCAGGTTCTTCGGTGCATGCGCGGGCACGAGATGGATCAGCAGCGGCCGCACGCAGCGCTGCGGTGGCGGCGGCGGCGCGTATTGCACGAGGTAATACGGATACGCAGTGAGCACTCCCCCTTCGTACGGCGCCGTCGGGAACGTACCGGAAAGCAGGGTCGTATAGGCGCCGCTTGCGCCCAAACCCGCGAAATGCTGCGGTTCGCGCGCGGATTGCGCCGACGTTTCGATCGCGAAGGAACGCGCCGGCATCGCGAACGAGTGCGCCCCATGTCCGCCGCCGGAGGCCGCGGCGGCGGGGGTCGCGAGGCCGATCAGGATCGCGACGGAAAGCCTGAAATTCATCGCCGAGCCCTCAAGTTAACTGTTCGTTAACCTAGCGCGCCGCCGACCTCAGGTCCATCCGCCTCTTCGGGTCGCATTTGGGCGGCGCGGCGAAAAGGGTTCTGCGCACGCGCCGCGGATAGCGCCCGTAAAAAAGGCCCCGGTGAACGGGGCCCCGAAACGTGGTTTGGCGCGAGAACTCAGTTGCAGACCCGCACGCGGCGCACGACGTAGGCGCCGGTATAGCCGTCCCAGACCTGCTGTGGCTCCCACCAGCAATGCGGGCCTGGACCGTAGTAAGGGCCGGGTCCCGGAGCATAGGCAGGCGCGTAATAGGGAGGCGGTGGCGGTGGGGGTGGAGGCGCAGCCGCCGCGGCCGCGGCGCTGCCAGCGATAAAGCCGAGTGCGGTACCTCCGAGGATGCCGGCGGCGATCGCGCCGCCGCCGCCCGCCTGGGCCGGGGCAGCGACAGCAACCATCACGCTCCCGGCCAAAGCCAAGGCAAGTCCGGATTTTACGGCTAATCCGATGTTTGACATTCGTCCCCTCCAACAAACGGCGCCGGGTGGGCGCAAAATGGCTCTGCCTAGCAGAACCGTGAACATGAGCCTCCGGCCGGATCGCGCGCCATCGGCGCAGCAAATCGTCAGCGAGATTCCTTAGCTTAGCCACCTATTTGCGGCAAGGATGCGGCCGAGCCCAAGACCTACGTCCCGGCGGCAAGCAGATCTCACGAAACAGAAGGCAGCTGAAATCGCACCCGCAGGCGGCGGTCATGGACACCGGGCTGGCGCTAGAGCTTTTGGGGCGGCGTTCCCGGCGTGCGGTTGCCAGCGCATAAGGGCAGGAAAGCAGAACGTGCCAAGAAGCGCATAGGCGATACCTTGCTCCATGGTTTCCCCCGCATCCCACTCCGCTCGATTGTGCAATGCACGCTGCGTCGGTTTTGATGATGACCCGCCTTTGCGGCGATCTGGCCGATTTTGCGTGAGATGTCGAAAACTTCGGCTTACCTACGGCATACGATACGGCAGGACATTCGATCGCTCTGCGATTTTGGTCAGAATCTGCGCAATATAGATGTTTTTGCGATGCCGCACTGCGGACAATAAAGTCCGCTTCGCTTGGCGGATCTTCGAAAGCCGTTGCGCCGCGGCGCTTGGTTGAAACGCGACCCGCGCGCTGCTAGCTCAACGAATAATTTGGATTGGCGCGATATTCGAAACGTCGCTTCGCAATCCCGGAACCCGCCGGTTTAGCTCAGTTGGTAGAGCAACTGATTTGTAATCAGTAGGTCGCAGGTTCGAGTCCTGCAGCCGGCACCAGTTTCCTTGCGCATCGGACCGGCGATCTTCAGCGCCGCGCGGACGCGACCGAACGGGATCGCTCCTTCTTGGAAGCGATCCTGCGCCGCCGCCATGGAACCCAGCCTGACGGCGAGGCTCGCCGGTACAGTTCTTGTTGCCTCGCTTTGGCGGATTTCAGGCGGCCCGCCGAGCCTAGATGCCCGATCCGTCGCCTTCGGGCGGGTCGGGGAGTTTGGCGGCGAGCCCCGGCGTCTTGAACGGCGCCGACCATGCCGGCAGCGGCATCCAGTAGGCGACCTCCCACTCATCGTAGATCACCGCGCAATTCTCATCCGAGTCGGTCGCGGTCCAGCAATATTCCCCGTGCGACTTGGGCTTCGCCCAGCGCACGACATCGATGTCGGAAGCGCCCTGCTCGCTTGCCCGGATCACCACAATGATGCGCGTCCCATCTTTGGGGGCGGTCGCCATCGGCTGCCATTGCTCTTGTTCCGACATGTCATTCCCATAACGAACCGCGCCGCGGCGAGAATGGCAGAAACGAAAGGTGTTGCGCAAGCGAGGCCGGAGCCACGACCTTCAATGCAAATCCAAGAGATGCCGACGCTGGATATCGGCGTCGATTAGCCGGGCACGGGCGGCGTTGGTAACGCCGGTCGGATGGCCATCGCCCGGGATCTTCAGCACCATTCCCGGAAAGTCCTTGGGATCGAGCGTAGTATCGATCACGTCTAACCCGGCCTGCCGCATGCGCTGGATCACGCCTTCCTCCGTCAATCCGGAGTGGCGCAGATATTCGTTCGAGTTACGACTGTAAACGATGAGCGTCGGCGCGCCATATTTCTCGCGCGCCAATTTCGTCGCCTGCACGAGAATGCCGATGAAAAGATCGATGTCGGACCGCGTCGGGCCCCCGAATGTCGGTTCGACAAATTCGTGATAGAGCGAGGTATTGGCGAAGAGCTGGTTGAGAATGGTCCACTGCTGGTAGCAGGCGCCGCGATAGACCGCGCGCCCGTCGACCATTTCATAGCGCGGCGCGCGTAACATCCAACCCGCCTTGCAGGACGCGCGTACGGCGAGATAGCTCGTGGCTTCGAACACGAAGAGACGCACGCGCCCGCGCAGCAGCGGGTCGAACATATTCGTCTCGAGCGCCCGCAAGAACTGCTGCGGCCCGTACCCCGGAAAGCCGAAATTAAAAACACCGATCTTTCGATCATGAAGATCGGAAAAGATCTGCGGCAGAGTCTCCCGATCATCGAGCCCCGTACCGAAGGTGAGCGAATCTCCGAAGAAGGCGACGGCAGGTCCGCTCGGCGCCGAGACGACCTTGCGGTTGAGATTGGCGTCGATCGTGTAATGCGCGTCGAAAATCACGCGCCGCGTCATTGCGGCAAATTTGATGTTGTGGAAGACGCCCGGGTGCTGCGGACCCCAGCCGAGAATTGGCCGGCTGACGGAGTACCCCTGCGCCTGCACTTCGAGGGGCCTCGCCAATGTGAGCACCGCATAGGCTTCCGCCGCGGCGAGCCCCAGCAGCAGGCTCGCGGCGAGCACGGAAATGTCGCGCAGTCTACCGCGCAAGATTACCGCGCAATAGATCGCGAGCGCGGCAAGCAAACAGAGATATTTGCAGCCGCCCCAAACGTCGTAGTGCGATTGAAAGGTAAACCAGCCCAAGCCGAAAATGATCGCCGGAACGGCGACCTTCGCGATTTTCGTCAAGAAAGCCGACGATGCGTTGGGGCGCCAACCGGGTTCGGGCGAAGGCTTCAAGGGATTGGCCGCACTTCGAATCGAGTTGGGAAATTTCGGCACATTCCCCGTGTCCGTTTATCCCTTCGGTTCGGGTAAATTTAGCCGAATATGCAATTCGCGCAATTGTTTTGCGGTTACCGGCGAAGGCGCGCCCATGAGCAGATCCTCGGCACGCTGGTTCATCGGGAAGAGCACGACTTCGCGCAGGTTCTCTTCGCCGGCGAGCAGCATCACGATCCGGTCGATGCCCGGCGCTATGCCGCCATGCGGCGGCGCACCGTAATGGAAGGCGCGATAGAGGCCGCCAAAGCGCTTCTCGAGATCGTCCTCGCCGTAGCCGGCGAGCGCAAACGCCTTTCTCATGACGTCGGGACGATGATTGCGGATCGCCCCCGACGATAGTTCGATGCCGTTGCAGACGACATCGTATTGAAACGCCTTGATCGCAAGGATCTTGCCCACGTCTTGTGGATCGAGCGCCAGGAATTCGTCGTGATCGAGGTTAGGCATCGAAAAGGGATTATGCGAGAAGTCGATCTTCTGTTCTTCCTCGTTCCACTCGTACATCGGGAAATCGACGATCCAGCAGAACTCGAAGACCTCGGTCTTGGAGAGCCCGAGTTCATTACCTATTTTGAGCCGCGCCGCGCCGGCGAATTTCGCCGCCTTAGCCTGCTGATCGCAGACGAAGAACACCGCGTCGCCCGGGCCGACGCCGGCCTCCGCGGCG